>JANMYZ010000430.1:0-2220 GCA_031382605.1 Planctomycetota bacterium
CCGATCTGCCGCAATCGCTGCACCCAGGGGTGGTCGACCACCCGGCGCTCTTCCTCAGTGATGAGGATGGTGCGATGGATGGGATCACGAATTTCGTAGGTCTGTGGCACAGCGCTGATTTTTCCAAAATGTTGACCACCATGGTGATCGGGGTGGGGCTTGTCCCTGGCACCACGGGATCAGCAACGGGTATTTACAAACCCATCGACAGAGCTGAGTTTGGCGGCGTGAACGGTCACATGAATGCTATTTCAACATCGATAAGAGCCCGATCCATGCACGGAGTGAGGCACAAGACCCATCCTTTATTTGACTTCACTCATCGACAGCTGAGCGTCGCCGCGCGTTCTCGTTCACCCTTGTTCACGTCTTCGCTCACACACCCAGGAGTTCACATGGCTCACATCATCGTCACCGACGGCATGGCTGTCGAAGGCATCGCCCTCCTCAAACAAGCGGGGCACACCGTCGATGTCAAAAAGATCTCGGTCGATGAACTGCTGCGCACCATTGGCCAGTATGACGGTTTAGTCGTGCGTTCGGCGACCCAGGTCAATGAAGCGGTGATCAAGGCTGGTGCGCCGCGCCTGAAGATCGTCGGACGCGCCGGCGTGGGCGTCGACAATGTTGATCTGCCCAACGCCACCGGCGCAGGCGTGATCGTGATGAATGCCCCGCTGGGCAACATTGTTTCAGCCGCCGAACACACCATCGGCTTGGTCTTCGCCGTTTCACGCCTAAGCCCGCAGGCCCACGGCAAACTCGCCCACAAAGGTGAGTGGGATAAAAAATCATTCACCGGCGTCGAGCTGGATGGAAAAACCCTTGGCATCGTCGGCCTGGGGAAAATCGGCAAGCATGTGGCTTTAGTGCTGCAAGCCGCCGGCATGAATGTCATCGCTTATGACCCGTTCTTGAGCCCAGAAGTTGCCAAAGAATTGCGTATCGAATCGGTCACCCTCGACCAGCTGTTGGAGTGCGCCGACTTCGTCACCTTGCACACTCCGCTGACCGAACAAACGCGCAATTTGATCAATGCTGAGCGCCTGAAGAAAATGAAAAAGAGCGCACGCATCGTCAACGTTGCGCGCGGCGGCATCATTGATGAAGCGGCCCTCGTTGAAGCGCTTAAAGCCGGCACCATCGCTGGTGCAGCCATCGACGTGTTCGCGGAAGAACCACAGCCAGCTGGCGCTCCGTTATTCGAATATGTCAAAAGCGGCGCGTTGAATTGCATCATCACGCCGCATCTGGGCGCCAGCACCGAAGAAGCTCAGGTGAAAGTGTCGGTTGATATTGCCAATCAATTCAATGCGTTTTTTGCGACTGGAAAAATCATCAACGCCGTCAACGTGCAATTGCGCGTCGACCCGGCGATTGATGGCTATTTAGCAGCAGCAGAATCGCTGGGCGCAGCCGTCGTGCAGACCATCGATGAACCGCTCAAAGGTTTGGAAGTCATCGCACGCGGCGAGCTTGCCAAGTACGATACTAAACCACTGGCAACGGCTGCGCTCAAGGGTGCTCTGGCAAAGATCAGCGACCAGGTCGTCAACTTTGTCACCGTAGCAAAAATTGCTAAAGATCGTGGCATCACGTTGGTCAGCTCATCAAGCGAACAGAGCAAAGGCGCACAGGGCGGCCCGATCGAACAACTCACCATCAAAGCGGTGACCGCCAAGGGCGAGCACATCATCGGTGGCAGTTTAGTGAACGGCGTCCTGCGCGTCGTGCGCTACAATGATTACTCCATCGATCTGCCCATTGGTGGCCACCTGCTGGTCATGGAATACCCGGATCGTCCAGGCATGGTCGGCAAATACGGCTCAATCCTGGGTGAAAACCGCATCAATATCGCGCGCATGGAAGTGAGTCGTATCGATGGTCGCGGCGACGCTTTGGTGATTCTGACCCTCGACGATCCAGTTCCCACCAGCGTGGTGGAAGAGATCAAACTGATGGTGAAACCGAACCGGGCTTACAAGGTGTCGCTGTAAAAAACCTGAACGTTCGGGACGGTTGAAAGTTCTTTCCGACGAGCAACACCGCGTGACATCACGCGGTGTTGCTGTTCATAACGTTAGCCGTTAGCCGTTAGCCGCTAGCCGCTAGCCGTTAGCCACATAGGAGTCGGATGAACACGGCTGGCTCTGCGGCATTTCGTGTGGGTTCAAATCTCATTGGACAACCAAAGAGAAAACATCGAACAGGAGGCGCGGA
>JANMYZ010000517.1:0-1788 GCA_031382605.1 Planctomycetota bacterium
GTTACCGCAGGGTGCGGCGCGACGGTGTTGGTGAAGATTGAAGGGCGCAATCCGGCGTATTCAGTGAAGTGCCGCATTGGTGCAGCGATGATTTGGGATGCGGAAAAACGCGGCGTACTCAAGGCCGGCGTGGAAATCGTCGAGCCAACCAGCGGCAACACCGGCATCGCGCTCGCCTTCGTCGCAGCAGCGCGTGGATATGCACTGACCTTAACCATGCCCGATACCATGTCGCTCGAACGCCGCCGCGTGCTGGCGATGCTCGGCGCTAAGCTCGTCCTGACGCCTGGCGCAGAAGGCATGAAGGGCGCCGTCAATAAAGCGGCAGAGATCGCCGCTTCTGACCCAGTGCGCTATTTCATGCCGCAACAGTTCAGTAATCCAGCGAACCCAGCGATTCACGAAGCGACTACCGGACCAGAAATCTGGGCTGACACCGAAGGGAACATCGATGTGTTCGTCGCTGGCGTCGGCACTGGCGGCACCATCACCGGCGTGTCGCGTTTCATGAAGAAGACCAAAGGCAAAGCCATCATCAGCGTAGCGGTGGAACCCGCCGCCAGTCCGTTGATCACGCAAAAGCGCAGTGGTCAAGAATTGAAACCTGCCGGCCACAAAATTCAGGGCATCGGCGCGAATTTCATTCCTGACAATTTGGATCTATCCCTGATCGACCGCGTCGAAACCGTCACCAACGAAGAAGCCGTCGAGATGGCGAAACGCTTGGCAAAAGAAGAAGGCATTCTTTGCGGCATCAGCTGCGGCGCAGCTGTAGTTGGCGCGCTGCGCATTGCACGTTTGCCAGAATTCGCTGGGAAAACCATCGTCACCGTGTTGCCAGACGCTGGTGAACGGTATCTGTCGACGATGTTGTTCGAGGGGATTTGAATCTGAATTTAACAAGAAATTGAACACAGAGCACCAGAGCACCAGAGTTGAGAAGGGTGAGACTCTTTCGGGCGCTTGGCCCATGTCGCTAAGGTGATGAAAGTATTGACTCTTCCTCTGGTGCTCTGGTGCTCTGTGTTCTATCGCTGCCTTGATCCCCTTTATCACCAGCTGAGACCCCATGACCCACGTGCTCTATCTCCACGGTTTCGGTAGTGGCCCCAAAACCGCAAAAGGCACGGCGCTCGGCAAACGTTTAGCCGACGTCGTTAGCTCCTATGCCATTCCAGATTTAGAGGCCGGAGATTTCTTTTCGCTGACCATGGATCGCATCTGCGAACGAGCCGCAGCAGCGGTTGCCGCGTTACCAAACGATGATGCGCCGGTGCTGGTGATCGGTTCCAGCTTAGGTGGCTACACGGCGGCCTTGCTGGCAGCCGCCGGACGTATCCCGCGCGCCAGTGCGTTGTTGTTAATTGCCCCCGCTTTTGGCTTTGGCGAACGCTGGGCTGAACGTTTGGGTATTGCCGGCGTGGCGGAATGGCGTCGCACCGGGCAACGAGCTTTCTTTCACTTCGCCAGCGAACGCGAACAACCACTGGGCGTCGGCTTTTTGGAAAGCGCCGAACGCCTGCCGGGCTTCCCGCTCGCCCCAGAAATTCCCGTCGTCATCGTCCACGGTCGCCGCGACGACACCGTCGATTGGCAACAAAGCCGACGCTACGCCGATCAAGACGCCAATATCGAGTTCCACCTCGTCGACGGCGATCATCGCTTAACCGATCAGCGCCACGAAGACCTCATCGCCTGGTGCGCACGGGACCTCATCCAGCGCATCGCCTGAAACCTGACCTGTTTCCGGGATCACCCCCTGGGAACGCCGCTCTCCGTAGCGGCTCT
>JANMYZ010000558.1:0-14066 GCA_031382605.1 Planctomycetota bacterium
ACGTCAGTGTAAGCGAGCCCCCGGCGATTGACTGCCCGAAGCTTGGGCAAGAAGCGACCTCGTTGCCGTTGAGCGCCGAACCAAAATGAATCCCTGGACTCACTATGCTCCTTATCGCTTCGCCTAATTCTTTGATTCTTGTTGCCGCTCGCCAACGGCAGATGCAGCTCACCAAGCCGGCGGGCAGCCTGGGTAAACTGGAAGAAATAGCCTGCCGACTGGCTGCGTGCCGCAACCTGTTGCGCCCGGCGCCGCTGCGTCCGGCGGTGACGGTCTTTGCCGCTGATCATGGCGTTGCTCACGCTGGCGTGTCGGCTTATCCGCGCGCCGTAACGGCGGCGATGATGGCGAATTTTGTGGGCGGCGGCGCCGCTATCGCCGTTTTGGCGCGGGCTATTCAAGCACCACTGGAATTGGTTGATGTCGGCGTCGACGCCGATCTTTCTGCCTTGGCGATCATTCACGCCAAAGTGGCTGCGGGGAGCCGGGATCTTCGCATTGAAGATGCGCTGACGGCGGCAGATCTGGTGCAGGCAAAAGAAGTTGGTCGGGCCGCTGCTCGACGGGCAAAAGAGGCTGGTGCGACGCTTCTTATCGGCGGCGAAATGGGCATCGGCAACAGCACCGCCGCTGCGGCTTTGACCGCCAAACTGCTGGGCTTGGATGCTGCCGCCGCCACCGGCCGCGGCACCGGGGTGGATGATGCCGGATGGGAGCGCAAGCGTCAGGCCGTGGCGCAGGCTTTGGTACGCTGTCAGCACCGCCAGCGCGCTGAAGCACTGGCGGCTCTTGGCGGTTTGGAGATTGCCGCTCTCAGCGGTTTCTATCTTGAGGGGGCGCGCCTTGGTTTGCCGATCTTGCTCGACGGCTTTATCACCACCAGCGCAGCCTTGGCGGCGTGCGAGGAAGATCCTGCTGTGCGGCCCTGGCTATTTGCCAGTCACTGTTCGGCGGAAAAAGCACACCTGCTGGCCTTACATGCCCTGGGCTTGGAACCCGTACTTGATCTCGGCCTGCGCCTTGGGGAGGCGTCAGGCGCGGCGCTCGCCTTCCCGGTGCTGGATCTCGCTCTTCGACTCTTGGCCGAGATGGCCACCTTCGCTGATGCCGGCGTCCCTGGGGGCGATCTTTGATCCTAGACGTCACTTTACTGCGTCACGGACTGACTGAAGAAGCGGATCGTCTCAATGGCTCACGTGATGTGGCGCTTCTGGTACCGCCGTCATCCGCTTGGCGGCAGCACGTGATGCTCCGTCTGGCGCCGCGTGGTTTGGCGCCGCCTGATTTCATCGTCAGTTCGCCGTTGCAGCGCTGCCGTCTTGGTGCCGAAGAGCTTGCCGCCGGACGTCATATTTTTTTTCATGACGGTTTTCAGGAACGCCATTTTGGTTGTTGGGAAGGACAAAGCCTACTCGCGCTGGGCGCCACCGATCCGCAATGGTCTGAGCATTTGGCTGACGATGCCCACACCCCACCCGAAGGAGAAAGTGCCTCAACTTTTGCTGCCCGCGTGGAGAGCGCTTGGCAGGCTTGCTTGGTTGCAGCTCGACAACATGAGCCTTCGCCTGCGCACATCCTGGTGGTCACCCATGGCGGCGTCATCCAGGCATTGCTGGCAAAAATTTTAGATCTGAATTTACGGCAGGCTCGCAGCCTGCACGTGCAACGCGGCGGCTTCGCACGGCTTTGCCTGGCCGACGGGCGTTCCTGGTTAACTGCCTTGGAAGCTGGCACATGACTTGGCCCAGACCACTGAAAGAAGCCGTGCTGGCGCTACAGTTTCTTAGTCGCTTGCCGGTTCCTGCGGTGCCGGATTTTAACCCGTCGCTGATGGCCGGCGCCGCCAACTATTTCGCTCTTGCGGGACTGATCATCGGCTCACTGCTTGGCCTCGCGGCCCTGGGGCTGACGCAGTTGCAACTCGACACCTGGGTTCAGGCGCTGCTGCTTCTCGGTACCTGGGTGTGGATCACCGGCGGGCTGCATTTGGATGGCGCCGCCGACCTGGCTGATGCCCTGGGCGCGGCACATCGCCGACCTGAACGCTTTGAAGAAGTCCTAAAAGATCCGCATCTTGGCAGCTTCGGGGTCATCACCTTGATTATGGTGCTGCTGGCCAAACTTATCCTGCTCCACGCATGGCTTAGCGCTGGCTGGTCATCGCCATGTCTCTTCGCTTCCCTTGCCCTGATTCCTGCGTGGATGCGTTTTTGCGCCGTCCTGTGGCCCCGTGGGCAAAAACTACCAGCGAGCGGCAGCAGTTTTCTCAGCTGGAAAATCAGCACGGTCGCGGTTTTGATCACCCTCACGATCTTGCTCGGAGCCAGCTTCATGTGGAATCCGGCGCTCCTGCTAGCCCCGGTTTTTGGTTTCGGCTGGTGGCTGTTTCTCAAGTACAAAGTCCCAGTTTTACATGGCGATGCCCTCGGGGCTGGCATCGAATACGGTGAATTATTTCTGCTGCTGGGTGTGTTGTTGAAGCGTTCAGTGACGACAGGTTAGAAATTACCGATTTCGTACGACCTCGCAGAACGATCCTGGGGTCCGTCACCTGTTACCTGTCATCCCATGCATTATTCTAAAAACCGCAGTAGAAATGAAAACCGCCACCGCAATGCCCCAACGCGGTATTGCGGTGGAATGTTGAGTTTCTACTGCGGTTTTAGGTTCACCAGGCGAAGCGACTGCGGAATATCTCGGCTTTCTTTTTGGCGATTTCATTTTTGGCGATGAAGGCTTCGGCCTCGGGCATCGTGCGGGTCCACACCTCGGGGAATTTGGCTTTGAGCCATTGGCATTTCATCGCGAATATCAGGCCTTCGCCGCAATTTTTAGCGAACAAGGTTTCGTTCACCGCGCCTTCGTTGGCGATAGAAAATGCCATTTCCCAGTAACTGGTGCTTTGACGAACATAAGCGTTGTCAGTCCACTTCATGTCCGAGCAGGCTTTTTTCACCTCTTCAGGATTGGTCGGATTCCAGCCGATAAAAAACGCACGCGCTTGACGACAGACACCTTCGCGGCGGAGGTCGTACAGTTTCAGGATAAGATCGGCGTCTTGGACGGTGGCCATGTGGGCGCTCCAGGGGTGGACTGCAGGGCGTAGCGTTTCTAGTCGGCGAATCCATGGGCGAGTCTGGCGCTCTCTGGCGCTCCCCATGTCATTCTCTAATTTTCAGACAGCTTCTAAGAGCGGAGTCTAGAGTCCTTGAGAGTTCGGAGTTTGACTCAGAAAATCAAAGTTAATGTCAGTCGATGAATGCACGAGTGCGGGTCCAGGGCCGGCGAGGCCCTGGCAGGCGTGAGCTACCAGAGTCCGCGAACAACAATCCCCCGAGCTCGCCTGCGCGAGCGAGCGGGGACGGGCTTGCTGTATTGGCAACAAAGCGCGAAGCAAAACGCCCCGACGAAGTCGGGGTCGCAACAGACTGATCACCGCGCAGCGGTGACATGCGCAGCATGCGAGCCGCGCAGCGGCGAAGTCGGGCTGGGGCGCAAGCCCCGCTAGCAATGCGTGCGCGATGCACGATTGACGACCGGCTCGAAAGCCCTCACCTGTCCATCAGCAATGGACCTACCGAACACCTTGGATCTCTCGACTGCTCCCGTGGTGCGGGGCGCATACGACGAGCTTCGCGAAGGCGCTGGCCTGCGTCCGCATTGGCAGGCGCTTGATGGATGTTTACACCGCTTGGGCGCGCAAGGCATGGCGCTGCGCTATGAGCAAGCCCGCCGGTTGATCCGCGAAAACGGTGTCACTTATAATGTCTACGGTGATGCCAGTGGTCTCGATCGGCCGTGGCAACTCGATCCATTGCCATTGATGTTGCCTGCGGCGGAGTGGGATGTTTTAGCGCGCGGAATTTCTCAACGAGCCCGTTTGTTGGATGCGGTCATTGCCGATGTGTATGGCGCACAGCGTTTGCTAAAGGAGGGGCATCTTGATCCGGCGATGATTTATGCTCATCCCGCTTTTTTGCGTTCGTGTCATGGCATCGTTCCGCCGGGTGGTCGATGGTTGCATGTCTATGCCGCCGATGTGATGCGCGGAGCTGATGGTACGTGGCGAGTGTTGTCAGATCGCACCCAGGCTCCGGCGGGTGCCGGATATGCGCTGGAAAATCGCATTGTTTTATCGCGCTCATTTTCTGATGGCTATCGCCAATGCGGCGTTCAGCGCTTGGCTGGATTTTTTATCGCGATGCGTCGGACGTTATCGAACCTGGCAGCTGGGCTGCGCATTCGCCGTGATAATCCACGCATCGTGTTGCTGACGCCTGGGCCTTACAACGAAACGTATTTCGAACACGCGTACTTGGCGCGCTATCTTGGCTACACGTTAGTCGAAGGTGGTGATCTGACGGTGCGTGACGATCAGGTGTTTCTCAAAACGTTGGGTGGATTGCACCGCGTTGATGTCATCGTTCGACGTTTGGACGATAATTTTTGTGACTCATTAGAATTGCTCAACGAATCAACCTTAGGAGTCGCTGGATTAGCGGCGGTTGCGCGAGCAGGAAATGTCGTCATCGCCAATGCCCTCGGCAGCGCGGTGGGTGAAAATGCGGCATTGATGCCAATTCTGCCGCAGTTGTGTCGCTTATTGCAGGGCGAAGAACTCAGTTTGCCGTCAGTGGAAACGATTTGGGGCGGCAATGACGCCGAAGGTTTACGTAAACGTTTTGATGACTTGGTCATTCGCCCAGCATTCGGCAGCGTTCGCGCCGCAGCGTGTTTGGGCGGCGAACTGAAAGGTCCAGAACGCGAAAGTATCCTCACACGTTTGCGTCTGTCGCCGCATCTGTTGGTTGGTCAACGCGCGCTGGCGCCGTCGATAACACCGGTGTGGAGCGAAGGAAATTTTGCCGCGCGGTCGTTAGTTATGCGCGTGTTCGCCGTCGCGACAGACGATGGTTATCAGGTGATGCCCGGCGGCTTAGCTCGTATCGCGACGGAAAATCAGCCATGGGCGGTATCGTTCCAACGTGGCGGTGGCAGCAAAGATGTGTGGGTTTTGTCCGATGGTCCGGTTGCCCCCGTCACTTTGCTGCGGCCATCCGGTGCGCCGGTGGAATTCAAACGCGGTGGCATCGATTTGCCGAGTCGCGTTGCGGATCATTTGTATTGGCTTGGACGTTATTGCGCGCGCGCGGATGACGCCGCGCGGGTGTTGCGCGCGGCATTGACGCGTTTGGCTGGTGATCAAGACGCGGGCGTTGATCAAGGATTGCAGGCCGCTGTACGCGTGCTCAAGCATCAAGGGGTGTTGCGTAAACCAGCGGAAGACGGCGCGACTCTCGAAGCGCAATTGCTCGATTTATTATTTAGTGACACCAATTCCGCCAGTTTACGTTCAGTGGTAGGACGCCTGCATTATGCGGCGTTTTCGTCGCGCGATCGTTTATCGTACGACACTTGGCGAATTGTGAATCATCTGGAGCAGGATCTTCGTCCGGAGGTCAAACCCGAACGTGCGGTGGATGCGTTGCCGTTGCTTGACCGCTTGGTGCTCGATTTTGCCGCGCTCGCTGGCATGGCGACCGAAAATACCACGCGTGGGCCTGGCTGGCGTTTTCTTGATCTTGGTCGACGTTTAGAACGTGCGACTTTCACCGCGGAACTTGTCCGGGCCGCTTTAGTTCCTCGCTTAGATGACAGCGTACTCGACACCGTTTTAGAAATTGCCGACAGTGCGATCACCTATCGCGCACGCTATTTACTGTCGTTGCAAGTTCCCCCAGTCATCGACTTGTTGCTTTGCGATGGCACCAATCCGCGCGCGATGGCTTTTCAGCTCGAACGCGTGGCGGAACACGTTGGGTATTTACCGCGTGCGGCGCAGGCATTACCGACACCGGCGGAACGCTTGGCACTGGGCGCTCATACCTGGGTGCGTTTAGTTGATCCGCAAGAACTCAGCCGCGAGGACGAATCTGGCGAGCGTTCACACTTGGCGCATGTGCTCGATCACTTGTCGTCTGACCTGACGTTGCTGTCAGACACCGTGACGACGCAGTACCTCAGCCATGCAACGACCACGCGTCAGCCGTCGGTCGGACCAGGGGAGTAGTCAGCCCATGCTATTATTTATTCAGCGTCGCGAGTGCGTTTCACTGATGGCACGTTGCAGGCAGTTCTTTTTTTGCGGGAGGTGGCGATGACCCGTTATCGCGTCTCTCACGTCACCACGTATTGCTACGGCGAGCCCGTCACCGTATCGCACAATGTTTTGCATTTGGCTCCCATAAATACGCCGCGTCAGCGGGTGGAATCGTTCACTCTCAATATTACTCCGGCTCCGGCGGTGCAGCATCAGCGGGTTGATTACTTCGGTAATCGCGTCGATTTTTTTACCGTGCAGGATCAACACACGGAATTAATCGTGCGCGCCGAATCCGTGTTAGAGGTTGAGCCAGCGTTTGCCCTTGATGCACGGATTACCGAAGCCTGGGAAGTGGTGCGCGATCATTTGTTTCACCCAAACGGTGACGAAGAAGTCCGCGCCAGCGAATTTCGCTACGATTCACCATTAGTACCGACCGGCCCTGATTATGCCGCCTACGCGCTCGTATCGTTTACGCCGAACCGCCCGTTGTTAGACGCGGCTCTCGATTTAGTCCGTCGCATCCACGTCGATTTTATTTACGACCCCAAGGCCACCGCCGTCACCACCACAGTGCCAGAAGTGTTCGCTAAACGTCGCGGAGTATGCCAAGACTTTGCTCACGTTGGCATCGCCTGCTTACGCTCGATTGGCCTCGCCTCGCGCTACGTCAGCGGCTATTTAGAAACCGCACCGCCACCCGGCCAAATCAAATTAGTCGGCGTCGACGCATCCCACGCGTGGCTATCGTTGTGGTGCCCAGGAATTGGCTGGGTCGGACTAGATCCCACCAACGACTGCCTCGCCAGCGACCGTCATCTGATCGTCGCCGTCGGTCGCGACTTCACCGACATCAGCCCAACCAAAGGCGTCATCCTTGGCGGCGGCACGCATGAAGTCAGCGCGGTGGTTGACGTCGCGCGGATTTAGCTGCCTTTCGTGTTCGTGTTCGTGTGATGGTGACGACAAAGGCGATCGCTGGCCTCGCACGCTGCCGTGCAACTCAGCGCTTGAGCGCCATCATTCTTCGAACATGAATCCTCGGATTAATTCCCTTTGCTGAATTCGATTCGCTGACGGTTTTAAGTGTGGAAATTGTCGCCGACGGTAAATCACGGTGGTGTCATACAGAGGGTTCGCCGACTTCTTCCCTGGACTCTTGTAATCTCGTTGACGGACTTCAGGGTGAATTCTCATTCACCACAAAATCGAAAGTGTGCTGCCATGGCGAAGTCACCTATTCTGCTGGGACCCATCCTTTACCTCGGCAAGTGTGATGAGGTCACGTGGCGCATTCGCTTGGGCGTTTTGGTCCGCGAAACGACGCCGGGCGTCTGTTCGGTTTCATTTGCGTCATCGCCAGAGGTGAAAGTCGTTTCATCAACGCGGGTCGAGGATTTGACGCCGATTGAGAAAAACCTTGGTGTTTTCTGGTCTTTCCTGTTGGAGATTCCCCGTGCGGTTACGGCGAAGTCGCTGTCTTATGAGCTTAAGGATGCGCAGGGTCAGCAGCTCGTGATGGTGAAGGACGTGGTTGTTCCTGCGAAAGGTCAGTTACCGAGCCTGGCATTTTTCTCCTGCAATGGTTTTAGTTCAGCAAGCATGGCGAAAAAGGCGTTCGACATCCGCTCTGCTGAAGAGGCGTATGAAAATTGGCAGGGACTGCTGAATCGTCATCAGACGAAATCATTTCATGTGCTGGTCGGTGGTGGCGATCAAATTTACGCAGACCAATTGTTGCCTGAGCGTTCGTTTTGGGATTTCGGAACGGATGATCGATTAAAGGAAAATACGAAGTTGGATTCGAAAGTCGGGCCATACATGAAGCTCTATGTTGATCGGTGGGGAAAAAATTCGCAGTTCTTAACCGCGCTGTCACGCATTCCGCTGATCGCGACCTGGGATGATCACGATATTTTCGACGGTTGGGGTTCTTGGGCTGCGGAATACCAAGAGTGCAAACTCTTTAAGGCGCTATTTTTTGGCGCTGCGCGTGCATTTGATCTGTTCCAATGTGGTGGCCCTGCGGCAAAGGCCGATCATCAATTGGGATCGCCCGTTCATCGCTTGAAGTACGTCAGTCTTCCCGCCAATGCGCAGTCGAGTGTTGATCTGTTGTTGCTCGACGCGCGGAGTCAGCGAACCAGAAAAGATATTCTCGGTGAAAAGCAATGGGCTGATATGAAAGCCCTTTTTGCGGCGCTGTCACCGCAGTCAGCGACAGGGAAACGTCATTTATTCGTCGTCGCTTCCGTGCCGGTGGTGTACTTGGAATTTCATATTGCTGACCTGATCAGCGCTCCTCTGGGAATGGAGGACGATCTGCGTGATCATTGGCAACATGAAGATCATCGTGGCGAACGAGCGAAGCTGATCATGAACTTGCTCGACGTGGGCAAACGCACCAACACCTGCATGACGCTGTTGTCTGGCGATGTTCATGTCGCTGCCCATGGAGTCATTAAATCGACCAGAGCGGATCACATTCCTGAACATCAAAAAGCGACGGGCATGGCCGTTATCCGTCAAATCATCGCTTCTGGCATTGTTCATCCGTCGCCAAGCGGAATGGAATGGCGAGTTATTGGCGCGCTAACCACCGAAAAGGCAGAAGAAATTGAGCCGGGTGTGACAACGGCCCTGAGCAAAGTCGGGAACAGCGTGGCCTTGCGCGAGCGTAATTGGCTCGCGATTGATCACCCATCAAAGCCAGAAGACTTCGGCACCTACATCTGCACCTGGATGACGGTCAAGGGCCCGATCGGGCAAAGCGTTTTTCTTAAAACGTGAGAATCGCAGATGTCCTCGTCTTAAAAGCTGTCTGGAAATACAGAATGAAACAGGAGTGCGCAGAGGCGCAGAGGTGGAGGATGCTCAGATTCGACGACAGAGCCAGAAATTTTAACCCTGGAAACCGCAGTAGGAATTCAAACTTCCACCGCAAAGACGTTGCGAATCGGCTCGGCGGCGAGCGGCTGGGGTAATGCCATCAATCCGGGGAATGCTCTGCTGGTTTACTCTCGCGCGAGAGTCATAGGTTCTCGCCGCGCCATTGGTAATTGGCGTGCAGAGGCATGACGACGATGATGAAGCGACGCCCCCCAAAAAAATTGGCCGAGATTTTTTTGGTCCAAGCGAGCTTTTTATGATCGGCAGTTCGTCTCAATGGTGGCTTGGTCGACACTCGTGGTTGATTTGGGTGAGCCTTGGCAGTGGGTTGCTTGCGTTGGTGATTTATTGCGAGCGCTCTGCGCCCTTACAGGCGGAGTCAGCGGCGCAGAATTATGCGGCGTTACTGGCGCGTGCGGTGTGGGATCTTGATGAAACGGCATTGCAACAGTCTCTGCGGGTGATTTTGCCCGCCGAGGAATATCGATCGATGACGGTCATTCTTGATGATGGTTCGCCGTTCGCATCGCATCGCGCTGAGCCGTCGTCGTCGTTGGCGGCGAGCATCCAGCGCATTCGCCGTTGTGACGTTCCGGTGGTTTATCGCGACCAACGTATCGGCCAGCTTGAGATCGAATGGATCGACGGAAGCCTAGTATTGTATGCCGCCTTCAGCGTGCTGGCGGTCTTGGTCGGTGCTCTGGCGACTCTTATGGTGCGTAGTGCGGAACAGCATCGCGCGCTTGGTAAATTGCTCCTTGAGCAAGAGGTGGCCAAGCGTGAGCGGGCGGAGGGAATTCTTGCAACGCGTGAGCTTCAGCTGCAAGAAACGCGGCGACTTGAGGCGTTGGGACAGCTTGCAGGCGGTGTGGCCCACGACTTCAACAATGTGCTCGCGGTGATTTTCGGTTACAGCGAGTTACTGCAAATGGGCCTTAAAACTGATGATCCACGGCGTAAATATGCGGCTTCTATACGCGAAGCAGCAGGACGTGCTGCAGCGATTACGAAGCAGCTGTTGGCGTTCGGCAGACGTCAGGTTTTGCAAGCTCAGGTCATTGACGTTCGTGTTCTGATTCACGATTTCGAGGTCCTGCTGCGTCGGTTGTTGCCAGAGAGCATCGAGCTGGTGATCGAACTCAGTCCGACGCCAGCATGGATCATGGCCGACCCGTCGCAGATCGATCAGGTGCTGATCAACCTCGTTATCAACGCGCGTGACGCGATGCCAAATGGAGGACGTATCACGCTGCGCACGGTGGTGGGGTTGCAGTCCAGCCCCGACGCAGACGAGCGTACCTATGTCACTATTCTTGTACGTGACACCGGAACCGGCATGACGCCCGAGGTGCAGCGTCGAATTTTTGAGCCGTTTTTCACTACTAAATCAGAGGGAGCGGGCACCGGCCTGGGGCTTGCCACGGTGCATGGAATCGTGTGCCAAACGGGCGGAGACATTGGCGTTGAGAGCAGTCCTGGGCAGGGCTCGCAATTCAGCGTCATGATTCCCGCCGCAGATCCTGCGGCCGCGCGCGCGCAGATTTTACCGTCGTCTGCCACCGAGCATGAGCCCGTGCCGAAGCAAGAACACGGGACGGTGCTGCTGGTAGATGACGAGCCAGCTCTGCTGGATTTGATGCAAGAAACCCTCGCGAGCGCGGGGTACCGCGTGCTGTCCGCTGCCAATGGCGAGGAGGCGCTCAAGCTGGCTGAACAACTGGCCGAGCCGATCGATGTGGTGGTGACCGATGTGGTGATGCCGAAGTTGGGAGGGCCCGAACTTGTACGCAACCTGCGCGCGGTGCGACCGACTATAAAAGTCCTTTATCTGACCGGTTATTCCGCCGACGCGTTCGGCCCGTCCGGTGCGCCACCCGACGGCGACGCTTTGCTGCACAAGCCCTTTGCTCAGTCCGCGCTGTGCGCGCGAGTCGCGCAAGTTCTGGCGCGGGCTGCGCCATGACGATGCGTGCGTTACCACTTCTGATTATGCTTTTGCTCACGGCCATGGTCAGCGTACGTGCTGCTGACATTCGCTTAGCCGCAGGGGAATATCCACCGTACACGTCAGCTGATCTGCCGGACGGCGGCCTGCTTGGCGAGCTTACTCGCCGCGCTTTTGCGCTGAGCGGACACCACGTACAGATTGATTTTTTTTCCTGGGCGCGGGCCGTGCTCGTCATGCAACGAGATCAATACGATGGCCTGATGGCGATCTGGCCGGACAAGGCTGTAACGGAAAAACTCATCCGCTCGCGTCCGCTGGCTTACAGCGAGTTGGGTTTCTTTGTCCGCAGCAACACCCCCGTGCCATTCACTGAACTCAGCCAGTTGAAGGGCCAAACGGTCGGCATGGTACGTGGCTACCACTATCCGCGAAGTATTATGAACTCGGGCATCGTCGCTGAAGATGCGGCGGATGACCTCGGCAACCTCCGCAAGCTCGCTGCTCAACGCTTCGATTCTGTTTTGTTGGAGAAAAATGTTGGCTTGTATCTGCTTGGTCATCAGGCAGGCCTGCAAAATAAGTTAGTCTGGCAGGATCCGGTCCTTGAGCGACTGCCGTTGTTCGTCGGCTTCGCCGCGCCCAAGGCTGGCCAGCCGGATTGGCCAGCGCTCTATGAGCAGGGACTCAAACAGCTGGTGGAAAGCGGCGAATATCTGCGCATTTTACAAAAATACGGCGTCACGATACCCTGACCAAAACCTGTTCATTATCCAGAAGTCACTCGTCGTCGCTGGCCTCGTTCGTTGATGTCGGCCTGTGCGTCGAGGGCAGTGACGAAGTGACGGACCATATCGGGTCCGATCAAAAATTTGAATCTCGATTAGGTTACAAAGGTTGTGTGTCTACGCTTGGCCTACGCTTGGCCTACGCTGTCCATTGGGCTAAAAACCAGCACCATTACTCTGACTCTGCAAGAGTTTAGCACGAGATGATGTATTTTTTCACTAGGTGTGCCGACCTAGTGTGGGAAGTTGTGATCTGGGAGCTCACCATGAGAATTCCTTTGGATACTTACTGCTCAACTGCGAGAAGTTGAGAAGTACTTGCAGGTCGCACGCGCTGGTTGCGGGAATGGTCGAAAAAACCATTGAGCAACACCATGCTCTTGCTCTTATGGAACCATACGAACAGCGCTCGCGACAACAGCGAGCTATGCTATTTGTCAGTAGATACGTTTTCATTCATAGACACGCTTCTCAAACTTTAGGCGCTCCATTTTATGCTCATTCTCGATGCCATTTCTCAAAGTCACGAAAGAGCCGGCGGTGAACTCGACATATTGATGGTCGAAGATAATCAGATTTACGCTGCGTGGTTGACGGGACTCTTGCGTCAGGAAGGAAATCTACGTGCACGGCAAATGCAGGTGATCCGGGCTCAGACGCTGGCCGAAGCCCGTGGCATGCTCGCTACCCGGCGGATTAATGTCGTGTTGTTAGATCTCAATCTGCCGGATAGCAGCGGTCTTGAGACGGTCAGCGCGATCGCGGCGATCTGCCCGAATTTGCCCATCGTGGTGGTGTCAGCGATAGAAGATGAGGACATTGCGATTCAGGCTCTGAGCAAAGGTGCGCAGGAGTATGTCTTCAAAGGACGTGAAAACGAAAGCAGTGTTTTCCGTACCATGTGCCGATCGATGGAGCGTAAGAACGTTGAACTGCAATTGGCGCTGGCGCAGCAGCAGGCAATGCACAACGAGCGTATGGCAGCAATTGGTATGATGGCCAGCGGTGTAGCGCACGAATACAATAACATCGGCGCCGTGATTTTGGGTAATGTCGAATTGCTTTTGGGTCACGCGGAATTGTCACCTATATTGCGTCCGCGCGCTGAACGTATCAGGGATGCTGCGGATCGCGCAGCTGCCGTTACTCAGGGTCTGCTGTCTTATGTCCGTGGATTTCGTGAAACCGAACACACCGTGGTGATGCAGGGCATGGTGCGCAGTACATGGGCTTTAGCGGAATCCACTCTGACCCGCTATCACGTCAGCGGTATCGTTACCTGCCCCAGAATGCTGGCATTGCCACGCACCGACAAGGACGTCAGCGGTATCGTTACCATGCCGCCAACGTCCTTGTCGGTGCGTGGCAATGCCAGCATTCTGGGGCAGGTGCTGCTCAACTTAATCATTAACGCCTGTCACGCGATGGATGGCCAGCCACACAGACAACTTCAGGTGACCCTCCAAGCGGATCTTGATGGTGCTGGCGTGGTATTGTCGGTGGCGGACAGCGGACGCGGAATTGCGACGGAAAATATAGAGAAAATATTTTTGCCGTTTTTTTCCACCAAAAATAACAAGGGATCGGGTGTGACCGGAACCGGGCTAGGTTTGGCGGTGTGCGATGCGTTCGTTCGCCAGCACGGTGGTACCATTCGGGTCGAAAGTAAACTTAGCACCGGAACCACTTTTTATGTGTGGTTGCCGCTGGTAGCCAACGAGAAAATGAGCGAGAAAGCCAGTGCCCCAGAAGACACGCTGCCCCCCATTGCCCTGGAGACCGAAGGTCGCAGCGCACTGATCATCGACGACGAAGATGGGGTGCGAGATGTTTTCGATGTTGCACTGCGCGACCTTGGCATGGTCACTACGTTGAAGGCATCCCTTGATGGAGTCATGCCACTCGATCTTGCCGCATTGCCGGATCTGGTGCTGACCGACTGGCAACTGCCGGGGATATCGGGGCGCGGTTTGATTGAACACTTGCAGACCATCCCCGCGAAACAACGACCGGCGATTCTTGTAAGTTCCGGCAATCTGTTGGTTGCTGATCGCGAGTGGTTAGCCGGAATACCCGGAGTATCCATCATCGACAAGCCGGTCGCATTGCGTGAGCTTCAATTCATGGTCCGTCAGGCACTGGCTCAGCGCCAACGCCTGTAAATTTATTTATCGTGCGTCGGTGTACTTCGGTATGCGTCAGCCTAAAAAACGCAGTAGAGAACCATTTTACCGCAAAGCAGCAAAGAGCGCAAAGGACTTACAGCAAAAACAAGAGTCACCCGTTTGGTGAAGCCATTGATCATCTCAATTTTGATTCAAACCTTTGCTTTTCTTGGCGT
>JANMYZ010000573.1:0-11879 GCA_031382605.1 Planctomycetota bacterium
AAATCATTGATCGTACGGTCGAAGAAATCGCTCTATCGGATCGACGGAAAATAAATCCGCTTTGCGGTAAAATGATTCTCTACTGTACCACTAAGGTTCAATTTCTCCGTGCCATCCGGAGAAATTGCGACACCGAAAAAAAAGAAGGAAGCATGAGAAGTGCTAAACCACAGAGGGCACAGAGGACACGGAGGAAAAGCATACGGTCTTTCTCTGTGTTCTCTGTGTCCTCTGTGCCCTCTGTGCCCTCTGTGGTGAGTACTTCTCCAATCTTTGCTTTCGCTTTGGTTCCGGCTCCGCTGGGCTGTGGTTAGCACTTCCCAATTCTTGGTCTTTGCTGTGGTTGGGTGGAATTCGGTCACGGCACCCAGGATCACCCGATGCGCTCAAGGACCTCAAGCAGTTCGCGCAGGTGAAGAATTTCGGCGTCCGGTTTGCATTGGTGAAGGGCGTCTGGCGAGTAAATATTTTCGGTGATGCGTAGGCAGGTACGAAATCCGTGGGCGCGTGCGCCTTGGATGTCTCGAAGAGGATGGTCGCCGACGTGCAAAATTTGGTCAGCGCTTACACCGGACTGGTCCAAGGCGTGCTGAAAATGCCGGGGATGCGGTTTGATCCAACCGACCTCGCAACTCAGGCTGTAAAAATCGATGTAGCCAGCCATGCCGTGGCGCGCGAACCATTCCCGACAGGCATCGCCCGGCCAGGGAGTGTGCGACAGAATGCCAATGCGGTATCCACGAGCTTTGAGCATGCTGAGCGCCGCGACGCTGTCTCCATACGGGATCACGGTGTCGGTCAGGCGCGCGGTGCAGCGGGTTATTGCCTGCTGAACGCGGTGCATGTCGCATTCGATAGCGCCGACGGCATTGACCCAACCGGCCAGCATCGCAGCAAAATCAAACTCACGATGATCTGGATTTTGCAGAGGGTCAATCGAACGCCTCCAATCACCTTCCAGGTCCGCCATGGCCTGGGCGGCAAAGGTGGGCGGGACGGTGCAGCCCAACGTTGCCAGATCTTGCCCCAGTCGTTCGAAGGCTCGTCGTTGGGTGACCAAGTACGGCATCCCGTGATTGGCAGCCAGGGTGTCGCCCCAGTCAAGAGTAACGGTCGAGATGCGTCGCGGTGTGGCCATGCGCGACAGTCTCAATCGCTGTTGCTGGCTCCAAATGGAAATGCCCTGCCCAATGGCCCGATGATGAGATAGTTAAGGGAATGTCCGAAGCGGATGCAGAACTTGTCAGACGAGCACTTGATGGCGATCGCAGCGCCTTCGAGTCTTTGGTGTCGGTGCACGCGCTGCGCGCGCGCGCCGTGGCACGCGGAGTATTGGGTGATGATCCCGTCGTCGATGATGTGGTGCAAGAATCGTTTATGCGCGCATATAGCCATCTTGGTCAACTTGGCGATCGAGCGACTTTCCCATCGTGGCTGAGCACCATTGTGCGCAATGAATCGATTAGCTGGCTTCGGCGTCACGCCCACCAGCACACCTCTACGGACGAACAAATGAAGGGAATCGTTCAGCCAGAACCAGAGCGCGAACATCCTATGTTGGAGCGACTACGGGTCGCTCTGGTGCGTATTTCTCCGCAATATCGCGAAGTTTTGGCGCTCAAATACGAAGCTGGCCTGGATTATGACAAGATCGCTGAAGTGCTTGGCCTTAGCGTGTCGAACGTCGAAAAGCGCTTGTACCGCGCGCGCCAAGCGCTGTTCGTTTTGATGCCAGAGATAGGCAGCAAAGAGTAAACCCAAACCCAGTAAGAGAGAGAACCCCGAGCGCAGAGCACCAGAGCAGGTAGCCGCCAAGAGCGCAATATCTCTCCTCCACCCCTGTGCAATGCGGTGGCAGTTTGAATTTCTACTGCGGTTTTAGGATGAAGACGAGTTCTCGCCCAAACGTGGGCTGTCATTCAATTCGACAGCAGTTCCGCTCGCTGCCGTGAGCGTGAGCAAAAACGAGGAAATTTCAGCGTGGCGTCTGGCACCGTTTGTGCACTGTGGCAGACGAAACAGGAAGCCACTCACCATGCGTCATCTCACCTTCGTTGTCCCTACCTTAGCTTTGACCCTTTGCAGATTGTCTGCCGAAGACGTTCCGTCGGCCGTTCTTGCGCCAAGCGTTGTTCCAGCGGCGACCGAGGTCCCCGCTCCAAGCGAAGCTCCGAAAGCGGCTTTGCCATCGACCTTAGCGGTCTCAGCGACGCGGCTTTCGTCGGCACCAGAAAATCAGCCGTATGCATTTTATCGCCATCAACGTACTGAGCTGGATCAGGCGACCGGCCGAACGGCCGTAGATGCGCTCAATAATACGCCTGGGGTATTTGTTCAAAAAACGGCGGGCAATCAATCGAGTCCCTACATTCGTGGTCTGACCGGTGAACAAACCCTGTTGCTGCTTGATGGTGTGCGTTTGAACAACGCGATGTTTCGGCCCGGCGCCAACCAATACTCAGCCCTTATCCCCGACAGCAGCATCGGCGCGATGGATGTCATTTTGGGGAGTTCTTCCACCGTTAGCGGTAGCGACGGATTAACTGGAGCCATCGACTTTCGTTTGGCAGAGGCGGGTCGCGGCCTTGATCAAGCCATTTCACCATGGGTGACCGCGCGCGGTGGATCTGCGGATGGATATCGTGTTGCTGGAGGATTCGACGGGCGTGTTGGTGATTTTCTGTATTCGTTAGACGGTGGGTTTGCGGATTACCACGATCTGGAAGGTGGAAAAAACGCAGGCGATCACCTGTTTGGGACGGCAGCTGGTCAAGATGAAATTCCCAATAGCAGCTTCAGTGAATATCATTTTGGAGGACGAGTTGCTTACGTTGGACTGCAAAATAATCGTTTCGAATTGTCAGCTGGTCAAACCGAGCAATGGGATGCTCCGCGCCCAGATGGTTATTTCGAAAATAGCGCAGCGGCCACGCGCTTTAGTCGTTATTATGATCCACAGACGTTTACCTACGCTCATGCGCGTCACGTTTATGGCGGTGCTGGATCGCTGCCGCGCGTTCAAACCACGTTGTATTATCATCAACAAGCGGAAGAGCAGACCCGCGAAGACAACAACGCCGGCCGTTATCGTCGCCGTGAATATCAAGACCAGATCGACACCCTGGGAGTGGATCTGCAACTGACCTCAATGGTTTATCGTCATGAGCTCACCTACGGCGGAACGTTGTATCAAGATCGGACGACGACGGATTATCAACGTTACCAATCGCCAGCGGCGAATCTTAACCCAGCGAATGCGGTGCAGGATCAATCGGCGGCGAGCAACCCAGGGCAAACCACCGTCCCTGATGATGCGACCTACAACGGTGTTGGGGTATTTTTGCAAGATTTTTGGCGGATAACCGATCAATGGGACCTACTCGTTGGCCTGCGTTATAGTCGCTACGATTGGAACTTCGATGTCACGGCTGATCGCGCTGGATACGCAACCATTGGGCCTGCTGCGATTGACGACAGCGCCGATGCCGTAACCGGAAGTGTGCGCCTTGGATTTACTCCTACGCCGCCGGTGTATACGTTCATTGGTGTTTCTCAGGGTTTTCGTGCGCCTAATCTTTCAAACCTGTCCGGCATCCAAGATCGTGGCAGCAGCACCTCTGGCGGCACTGGCCCACAGGTGTTAGGAAATCCCAGTTTGGATGCTGAAAAAAGCGTCACCTACGAACTTGGGGGACGCCTGACCGATGGTAAAGACCAACTCGCACTGACTGGTTTTTACACCACCATCGATGATTTGATTCAGGCTGAATATACCGACGTCAATGGTGACGGCGCGATCACCGCAGCTGACACCGCCCGAGTGGTGAACAGTGAACAAGCTCGTTTGTGGGGCGCAGAATTTTCTTCAGATTATGGTTTACCAATGAGCAACGTTTTGCCCGCTCACGCTCGACTATCGTTATTTCAGGTGACCAACTGGGTCAATGGCAAGGTTGATGCTTATAATCCGGCAAGTCTCAGCGTGGAAGAATTCAATCTGTCCAAAGCAAATCGCCTGTTCGGCGTCCTTGGTACTCGTCTGGGACTCGAACAAGGGTGGTGGGGGCTGATGCAAATGCGTTGGTCGGCACCATATCATGACGTTGCGCCGGGTGATGCGACCGACACCCGTCACACCACGTTTGGTGCAGTGGGCGAAGCTCCGGGTGCGATGCCTGGTTACGCGGTGCTCGATATGAAAGTTGGCTGGATCGTTCCAGGTGGAAAATACTGGGTGGATCTGGCGCTGGAAAACTTGCTGAATGCCACCTACCGAGAACCCGGATCGGGCACCGACGGCAGCGGGTTGAATGCCATCCTTTCAGCCGGCGCACGTTTCTGAGTAGACCAATCCCAAGCGGGGGGATCTACTGATGCGATGACCACACCACCGTCATCCGTGATTTCCCCGCATGTTCATGCAGCGCGTATCGGCGCTGCCGCTGAACGTCGCGCCGAGCGCATGGTGATGCTGCGCGGCTGGCGCATCTGTGCGCGTAACTGGATCGGCGGCGGCGGCGAACTCGACATCGTTGCTAGTCGTTGGCGGACGTTGTTGATCGTTGAAGTTCGGCAACGTGCCAGCGGAGCAGCGGCGCTAGCCTCTGTCGATCGCGCCAAGTTGGATCGCACGATCGCCGCTGCTCGTTCGCTCATCCGCACGCATGGCTTAGAACGTTATCGTCTTCGTTTCGATGTGATCGGTTTCGCCAGTAATGGATCGGCGCTCTGGAGCCGTGATGTACTGACGATCGGAATGCTGGGATATTGAGCGGGTCGCACTGGCGAACGTTACGGTGCGGATTCGGTGGTTCCCAAACGGTATTGTAAGCGTGGTTCGGTCAATAATTGCGGATCAATGTCAGCTAATCGAGCAACCACCCCAGGGTGAGCAACGACCCCAACGCGGACCATCGCCTTGGCATTATCGCCCAGGTTGGTGAGGTCATTCACTAACTTGCGCTGTCGTGCGAGCTGCCTGCGTGAGGCTTCACCGTCTTGGGATAGGCGTCTTTGACAGTCAGATAATTCATGAAGTTGCCGTTGCACGGCATCAAGTACGTCTTTGCGAACAAACTGCGCGCCAACCAATCGTTGGGTACGTCCTTGCGTAGCGAGCACTTCGTTTTCCATGCTCTGGCAGTGACTGATCAGCCGCGAACGGTCGGCATCCAGACGTTCGGCTTCCAGTTTGGCCAATTTATTCTGCTGTTGATAGCTTAGGTTATGACCGGCCCACAACTCGGTGGTGGTGCCGTCTTTATCACCTGCGGTGCCGACGTTAACCGTGCCGCCAGCGGTCAGTGAGCCACCGACGACTTTGCCGACTTGGATATCGCCCGAAGCCAGTAGCGCACAATTACGCGCTTCACCGCTGATTTTGAGATTTCCCGCCATGATTTTTCGCACGCTGGCGGCGCTGGCCATAAGGATTCCGCCAACGGTCACTTCGTGATCGCCTGGACAAATAGATCCATTGATTTCGAGGGAACCGCCAACGGTAATCGTCGCGTCTTCCAGATCGCCGACGATGACCACATCGCTTTTACACGTAATCGACGCACCGGCTTTGACGTTGCCGCGTACCACCACTAAATCATCGCTGACAATGGGCGGGCTATCGGGACCAAAATCGCCAGGAATTTCAACGGCACCAACGACGCGAACAGTGCCGTCACTTTGTTGTTGGCACAGCCCGACGCGGGTCGCACGCAGTACTAAACTGCCAGTGCGGTCGCGACTGATCTCGCTTCCTTCGCCAACGCATTCTTCAGGTAGAACTTCGCACACATGAGCGGCAGGAATGACTCGACCAAGAACATCCATGCCATCACAGGCTGGAGTTGCCGCCTGCCATATCCCGAGCACCGTTCCCGGTTGGACGCGCTGTAAATTGCGCGTCCGCGCAACGTCATCGACGGTGGTATTGGCTACCGCTTTGCCGAGGTGAAATCCTGCTGGTTGTCCAGGGACGGGCGAACGTCCGGCAGCAATGATCAAACGTCCTTGAGGATCCGCTGGGCCTTCAACCAAACGATGAAGGCCAACCAAATCCAAACCGAAGCGCAGACCAGAACGTTTCAGAACCGGTTCGAGTTGTTCTTTGGTGATCAAGCAACTGGGGTTGGTTAACGCAGCAGCAATCATGTGGTCATCGGAAATGGTGATAACTAGAGGTAATTCCAGCGATGAAATGGTTTCTCCGCGAATATTCGTGCCGCTGAATCCTGGCGTTGCTGGATCGCCGCGCGCCAGAACGATGCGTCGTGGCAAAGTACTTGGGCGAGTCGATTCGTTCACCGCTCCTTGATCAATGCCGTAAACGATTCCGGCGCCTTCGATAATTTGTTCCAACATGAAGCGCGGGAAACTCGCTCCAGAAGCAAGGACGAGCGATGCCTTGAGCGCTTCGGCGTCAACGATGATGCGTTTCGTTAATAGCTTCAACTGCTCAGCATTAATCTTGACGTTGACGTTGACGGGTGACGGCGTCGGTGGTTTATCGGTGGGAGCTGGGCGCGCTACCTCAGGCAAGCCGTTTACTTTGGGTGTTTTCACCGGCGCGGCAGAGGCGACTTTTTCTGCTACGTTTTTAGTGAGTCCGGTTGGCACCGAAGCATGGCGCAACCGTTGTCCCGCGATCGCGCACTCCAAGTCTTCGCGCAATTGCCGCGCAGATTGATAACGCCGATCACGATCTTTATTGGTCGCGAAGCCAATAATTGCTACCACTGGACCAGAAAGATCCGGCTGAAAACTGCGCGGGTCCGGCATCGGTTCATTGAGCGACTTTACCAAAGTGGTAATCGGACTTTCGCTTGAATAGGGGGGCTGACCGGTAACTAAATGAAAGAGCGTCGCGCCGAGCGAATAAATATCAGCGCGAATATCGACATCGGCGACTCCGCGTGCTTGCTCTGGAGCAATATAGGCAGGCGTGCCCATCACCGTTCCCGGCTTGGTCATGCGATCATCGCCAGACGAAAAACAAACCAGTCCCAAGTCAGCCAACTTGGCCACGCCATGATCAGTTAAAAAAATATTCGCAGGCTTGATATCACGATGCACCAGACGAGCGGCCTCAATCGCCTCTAAACCGCACGTCGCGTCTTTCAGTAACGTCATCGCCAGCCGCTCATCCAGGCGACCACCGCGCTTGTCGATCAGCTGTGCCAAGTCGCCACCCGTGACCAGTTCCATCGCCATGAACAGTTGACCGTCAGCCTCGCCGGCATCGAAACAGGTCACCACGTTGGGATGACTGACCAACGCGCCAGCTCGGGCCTCACGCAGAAAACGCGCACAAAACTCAGGGTCACCGCTAAAGGCCGACGTCACTACTTTCAGCGCAACTTCGCGATTTAACGACGCTTGCAGCGCTCGATAAACGACCGCCATGCCACCTTGCCCAAGCTTGGACAGGATCTGATAACTGCCAATTTTCTTCGGTAGAGTAGCCAAAGGATCAACCTCGCCCCCAATCCTACCTCACGACTCGCCCAGGCGCAAAGACCTCTGAAGACCAATAAGAGGAAGCGTCGGCGGTAACGAACGTCGAGGCGTTATCAGTCCCGAATTTGTCGAGCGAGCGCCCAGTTGGAGACTCGTGAGTCTATCGGTCGCCGATTTCCAGCCTTAATCTAAAAAATCACCTCCGGCGATGTCGCCGGAGGTGATTTTTATCGTCCGTTGTTAGACGTCTTCAGCGCTGTCCGCCGCCGAAACCTTCGCGGCGTGGGCCGCGGTCCCCGCCGCGATCATCGCGACGTGGGCCACGGTCATCTTCACGGCGTGGGCCGCGATCGTCGCCGCCTTGTTCGGGGCCGCGTGCCATGCGTTCAGCGCGACGGGCTTTGTCTTCTGCCGATTCTTCGATCAGCGCTTTACGGCTGAGGCGGAATTTGCCGGTGCGGACATCGACTTCGATGAGTTTGACTTGGACTTTTTCACCTTCTTTGGCGACCTCGTTGAGGTTGGCGACATGGGAATGGCCCCATTCGCTGATGTGGACCAAGCCTTCGGTGCCAGGAATGAATTCGACGAACGCGCCGAAATCTTTGATCGCCTTGACCACGCCAGAGTAGATCTTCCCGACTTCTGGCATTTCGGTGAGATCGCTGATCCAGCCCTTGGCTTTTTCGATCGAGATCATGTCGGGTGAGGCGATGGTGATGATGCCATCGTCGTCGACGTTGATCTTGGCGCCGGTTTCTTCCTGAATGCGGCGAATGGTTTCGCCGCCCTTGCCGATGATCTTGCCGATCAACAGCGGATCGATCTGGACTTGAACGATCTGCGGTGCGTAAGGGGACAGCGCGCTGCGTGAGGTGTTGATCGCGGTGTTCATCTTCGCCAGAATATGCAAGCGGCCTTGGCGGGCTTGTTCCAGCGCCTTGCCCATGATCTCTGGGCTGATGCCAGCAATCTTGATGTCCATCTGCAGCGCGGTGACGCCAGCTTCGGTACCACAAACTTTGAAGTCCATGTCGCCGTAGTGATCTTCATCGCCAAGAATGTCGGTCAGAATCGCGTAACGCGTTCCTTCCATGACCAAGCCCATCGCGATGCCGGCGACCGGTGCGCTGATCGGCACGCCAGCAGCCATCATCGCCATCGATCCACCGCAGACGGTGGCCATTGATGACGAGCCGTTCGATTCAGTGATTTCACTGACCAAACGGATGACATACGGGAACACTTCTTGTGATGGCAACACGGCCATCAGCGCGCGGCGCGCAAGGGCACCGTGGCCGATTTCGCGACGGCCTGGACCTGGGCGGCGTTCAACTTCACCGACTGAAAAGCCTGGGAAGTTATAGTGCAGCATGAAGCGTTCATTGTATTTCGGCTTGAGCGAATCGACCATCTGTTCGTCATCGGCGGTGCCCAAGGTACACACCAAGATGCCCTGCGTTTCACCACGGGTGAACAGCGACGAGCCGTGCGCGCGGGGCAGAATGTCGAGGTCGAGCACGATCGGACGCACGGTGGTCAGATCGCGGCCGTCGACGCGTTTGCCGTCAAGGATCAGATCGCGGAAAACCACGTCTTTGGCGTCGCCAAAGGCGGCTTTGACATCAGCGCCGACTTCTTCTTCACCAGCACCAAGCTTGGTGATAATGAGGTCGCGGCAGGCCTTCACGGCGGCACTGCGCTGGGCTTTGTTGGCGATCAACAAAGCCTTGGCGATGTCGGCACGATTCTCTTTCAAGATCGTCGCGACCCATGGGCTGACTTCTGGTTCAACGTGAGCCATCTTCGGCTTGCCGACTTTGGCGCGCAGGCGTTCGATGGCGGCGACCACCAATTTGACCTGACTGTGCGCCAGTTCGAGGGCTTCAACCAACTTGGGTTCAGGAATCTGCTGAGCGCCACATTCCACCATGGTGATGGCGTCTTTGGTACCGGCGACAACGAGGTCGAGGGTGCTCTTCGCACGTTCACTGGCGAGTGGATTGATGATGAACTTGCCATCGATCATGCCGATACGCACGGCGCCAAGAGGGCCGTTGAAAGGAATGAAAGAAATGCTGAGCGCGGCAGAGACACCGATCATCGACAGGACGTCGGTTTCGTGCTCTTGATCGTAGCTCATCACGATCGTCTGGCACGAGGTGTCGCGCTTGTAGCCGTTAGGAAACAGCGGACGAATTGGGCGATCAGTCAAGCGTGAGATCAAGGTCTCACCATCGCTGGGCTTGGCTTCGCGACGAAAAAAGTTGCCAGGGATGCGGCCAGCGGCGTAATGCTTTTCGCGGTAGTCGACCGTCAAAGGAAAGAAATCGAGGCCAGCGCGGGGTTCACCGTCGCAAGCGGTCGACAGCAACATCGATTCGCCAGAGCGCACGATGACCGATCCGGCAGCTTGCTTGGCGATGTAGCCAGATTCGATGGTGATTATTTTGCCGCCGAGTTCAACTTCGACGGAATGCTTCTGCATATTGAGGGCAGCGAGCGAGGATTCGCGATCCATGGAATGGTCCTTGGCCGGGTTTACCGGCGATTGGCCGCCAGGTCGCCCGTCCATAGGTGTGTCGAAAGCTGATGTGTGAGCAGCGCGATCGGCAAACGTAAGGAGAGGCAGCGTCTGGGGCAGTGTGTGAGAAAAAAGAAACAGAGATTGTAAAAGATGAAAAAAAAGCGGACGGCACTGGTGGGTGCCGTCCGCGCTGAAACTCAGATTTTTTGGCGAATGCCGAGCTTCTCGGTGAGCTGGCGGTAATTGTTCACATTATGCGCGCTGATGTACTTGAGCAGCTTCTGGCGCTGGGCGACCATCAACAGCAAGCCACGGCGGCTGTGGTGATCTTTCTTATGGCCCTTCAAATGCTCAGTCAGGTGATTGATGCGTTCGGAAAGCAAAGCGACCTGCACAGACGGTGAACCGGTGTTCTTGTCAGTGCCGCCGAACTCTTTGATGAGTTCTGCTTTGCGTTCTTTGCTGATGGTAGTCGTGGTCGTCATACGCGTGCCCTTTTGCTCGGGTGAGCAGGGTAGGAGAAAAGACCCGGGACGGCGTTCGCGTGATCGCTCGCCCGCGTCATGAAGGGCGGGAAGCTAGCGGTCCCTTGGGCGGGGACAAGGGCTTGGGAGGGCATCATCCCCAAGTCACCTAAGAAATGATCCTTAACCATTCCACCGTCGAAGAGGCCGCCCGCGCATGGTTCGCAGAGCTGGGCTAAGCGCGGGCTCATCGCCAGCAGCTCATCCATGCTTGACTCACAACTTGACTTATACTTGACACATATTTGAGTCTGGCCATGGCCTACGAACCACGCTTTGCGATTTCGGCAGTGCTGCTTAATAGCGTGGAGGCGATTGCGTCGTTGCGCGAACGCATTCAGGGCGCGGCGGTGGAAGTACCGTGGATTCCCGCACTGCAGAAGGACGCGCGCTCTCGGAACGTGCATGCGTCAACCGCCATTGAAGGCAATCCGTTGACGTTGGAACAGGTGCGGGCTTTGGAAGAAGGCCGCACGCTGGTGGAGCCCAGCACGCGGTCGCAGCGCGAGGTGACCAATTACCTCGCTGGCCTACGCTATGTCGAAAAGCGGGCGAGCAAAAAGAAGCTGGTGCATGAGGACATCTTCGGCTTGCATCATATCCTTGCCGATGCGGTGATGGATCAGGGCGATACCGGGCGGTACCGCACCATCGCGGTGCGCGTAGGCAGCTACGTTCCACCACGTGCCGACGAGGTATCAGCTTTGATGTTTGAATTATTGCAGTGGTGGAACAGCCAGGCGACCACGTTGTCGCCGGTCCTCAGTTCGGCTATTTTGCATTATCGCTTCGAAGCGATCCATCCATTTTCTGACGGCAATGGCCGTACTGGCCGAGCATTGGCGCTGTGGGAATTATATCGTCGTGGCTTTGACACTCACCATATCTTTTCGGTAGATGAATATTATTGGGAAGATCGCTCGCGATATTATGCGGCGCTTGGCGAAGTATCTGCGTCTGGTGAAGATTTGTCGCGCTGGCTTGAATACACCGCCGAAGGCTTGCGCCAAACGCTAGAGCGGGTGTGGCTGCGCGTGCAGGCGTTCAACGCCTCTGCGCCGAACAAATTAACGCTGCGCCCAAAGCAAGAACGCCTGCTGCATCTCCTGCGTGATCATCCCAGTCTGGCCCCAGCCGAAATTTGGAAGGCGTTGAGCGTCTCACGGCAAGGAGCGATGGATCTCCTTCGCCCATTGCTTGACGCGGGGCTGGTTGAAAAAGTCGGCGGCAAGAAAACCGGAAAATATGCGTTAAAGCATCCATGAAGCGCAACGAATCCATGGTCGAAGACGCCGCCTTGACGCTGGCGGTTTGAATTCTGCTCATTACCCATAAGTGCGATTAGTGAATTCAAGCCCCCAACGGGGGCGACGTAA
>JANMYZ010000637.1:0-3154 GCA_031382605.1 Planctomycetota bacterium
CGCGCAAAAAGAAGCCGAGGAATACGTCAAACGCAAAAACCTTTCCGCTGCGGAAGCAGAGACCTATTTCGACGAACAGGCCAGGGAAACGTTGGACACGGTGAACGGCTACCTGAGCACGATCGCCGACAAAGCCCAGGATGAGGTCGGTCAACTGAGCCAGGGATTCGAGGCCATGCGCGTGGCCATCTATAAGCGCAACCAAGAGCTTCAGACTTTCAACGCCAGTCTTGACGGATTAGTGCGTGAACGCACCCAACAATTGGAAATGCGCAATAGTGAACTGTCGACCCAGATTGCCGAACGTCAGCGCGCAGAACGCTCACTACGTCTGGTTGAATCCGCCATCGTTCAGATCGACGAAGGCGTGGTCATCGCGCCCGCTGACGCCTTACCGAACGGCGTTCCTGAGTACCTCAATCCGGGCTTCTTCAAGACACTTCACCTGACGCCCGACACTCCGGTCGCTGGCGGATTGATTTCGCTCTTCGGTGACGCTCCAGTGCCTGCTTCATTTCGCACCGCCTGGGCAACGGCTTGCTCTGGCACTCAGCAAACGGTCGAAGTGTCGCTGACCCGAGGTGACGGCAGCGACGGTATCATCGAATGGCATGTCGCACCCCTACGTGATCTTGACGGCCGGGTGTCGAGTGTGGTGTCGATCCTGCGCGATCTGACCGAACAAAAACGCGAAGAAGCACAACGGCATCAGGGCCAAAAAATGGAATCCATCGGCCAATTGGCCGCTGGGGTGGCGCATGAGATCAACACCCCCATTCAATTCATCGGCGATAACCTGCGTTTCCTCGGCGATTCCTTCGGCGATCTCACCAACGTCCTGGATACCCATAGCAAGCTTCTGGAAGCTGCCCGTACCAATGATGTCTTGGCGGAAGCCATTGTTGCCACCGATGCCGCCAACAAACGCGCCGATGTCGCCTACTTGAGTGAAGAAATTCCCAAGGCCATCGCCCAGTCGCTCGAAGGCGTCACCCGGGTTGCCGAAATCGTCCGCGCGATGAAGGAATTTTCTCATCCCGATCAGGGCGAGAAGAAACCAACCGATCTGAATAAGGCCATCACCACCACGCTCATCGTCGCGCGTAACGAATACAAATACGTCGCTGATTTGGTTACCGAATTCGATCCCGAACTGCCAGCGGTTCCCTGCATTGTCGGCGAATTCAACCAAGTGGTCCTCAACCTTATCGTCAATGCTGCTCACGCTATCGGCGACGTCATCGCCACCACCGGTGGCAAGGGCGTCCTCACTATTTCAACCAAGGTCGATGGTGACTACGTCGAAGTCCGCATCCGCGACAGTGGCACCGGCATCCCCGAATCTGCCCGCGCAAAAATCTTCGATCCATTTTTCACCACCAAGGCCGTCGGCAAAGGCACCGGCCAAGGGCTCTATATCGCCCACACCGTGGTAGCCAAAAAACATGGCGGTACCTTGACCTTCGAAACGGAGATCGGCAAGGGCACCACGTTCATTATTCGACTGCCAATGTCGCCCTGACTTCCACCAACGACAAACCCGACCGTTAATACCGGTCGGGCTCGCCATCAAACCACTGGCACGCAGGCCGAGCGGGTTTATCCGCCGCTGCCCTCATGCAGTTCGCTGTCGACCACCATCGCGCGGTGCGAGGTGCGTTGTTCGTCGAGCAAACGATGCAGTTCGAGGATCGAGAGTTCGACCAAATCATCGCGCTTGACCACCACGGCGGCCGGGCGTTTTGGGCGATCTAAGACGCGATCATCACCTAACACCACGCGCTCTAATTTGCTGCCAAGAGCTTTCAACGCCTGGATGGTTTCGATGCCTTCGCCGTCGGGCATGATCACCGCATCGGGCAGCTCTTTCAGTTGAGCCGCGCGGTTGGGCACCTGGCCGATGTCGTTGAAAATGTATTCCGGATACAGCGGCAGGGTGTCTTCCATGAACGCGCATTGGACGCCGGCAAGCTCTTTGAGGCTTTCGGCTTCCGGCAAGGTTACGCCGCGCACTTCACGAACACGACCAATGAAGGCGATACGTCGGCAGCCTTTGCGGATCAAATGACGAGCAGCCAGGTAGCCCGAACGGAAGCTGTTGGGGACGATCGACGACGCGTTGCAGCGACTTGGCGCACAACCAATCACCAACATCGGACGACGCAAATCAGCTAGTTGCTTGAGGTGCGGTTCGTGGGTCAAACCAATGCATAAAATCACCCGCCCAGGACGGCGAATGCGGTCCACATCAGGACCATATGGCGGATCGAGCGGAGTAATGTGGTAGCGTTCAATTTCGATGCCGTCAGCGGCACAGCGCTCATGCAGGCGCTTTTCAATATGGCCGTACAAATCATCCTTCGGCAGCTCTGAATTACTTCCCACCAGCAAGGTCAATTTGCGATTCGGCAACGAGCGGACGAACAGACCAACGCCGCGACGAGCGGTACACAAACCAGATTCCATCAACCGACTCACCACTTTAGAAATCGTATTGGGGCTCGCCGAAAACCGCTTAGCCAGCGTGCGAACGGAAGGCAAACGCGTCGACGCCGGATAACTTCCGGCCTCGATATCTGAACGCATCACGCGATAGATCTCTTCTTGGCTGGCTTTCTCTTTGGCCATGTGCTTTTCCTTGGCAGTGAATCACACCAGTTAGGGGTGCGTGTTGCGCTCGGAATGACACACCAGCCGGATGGCTTGTCAATTTGCAACTCAATCGAATGAAAATCTAGATTTTGCGCTGCTCACACACGCGGCTGGCACCTGTGGTCCGACAGCAACGCGTGCGGCCGCGAAAACTCACGGGAACAGCGCGGAACGCTATCGATGCCGCGCGCTCAGCAGATGACGTTTTTTTTCTGTAACATTTTCCCGTGCTCGACGTAGGTCTTCCACGAGCGCGAACTTCGGATCATCACACGTACGCCTAACAGCTCATGACATCTCCTATTTCCTTCTTTGAGCTGCCACGCACTTTGTCTCGCCTCACCGCCAAGGATCTCTGTCTATGAAGTCTCTTTGTCTGCCCGCCCTTATCGGTGCGCTTGCTTCGCTTTTTCCAATTTCCTCTGGGCTTTCCGCAGCTGACCAAGCGGCATTGGAGCTGACCAAGGGCGATCACATCGCCATCGTTGGTTCGGGCGTGGCT
>JANMYZ010000638.1:0-6321 GCA_031382605.1 Planctomycetota bacterium
CGCTGCGCTCAATCAAAGCGTTCAATCGTCAATTCGATGTGGTGGTCGAGCGCCGTGGCAAGCTGCAGCATCTGACGGTGATCCAAGACGGACGTTCCATCGCTGAGCACGATCTGGCGAACGGTGATACGGCAGAAATTCGTCTGCCATAATTTGCAGTTCGCCTTAAAAACCGCAGTAGGAATTCAAACTTCCACCGCAAAGCCGCTAAGACGCAAAGGAAAACAGAGGAAGCGGAGATCAAAGGTAAAACCTGAGTAATCAATGGCTTCACCAAACGGGCAAATCTTGTTTTTACGGTAAGTCCTTTGCGCTCTTGGCGGCTTTGCGGTAAAAAGGTTTTCTACTGCGTTTTTTAGGTTCACAGAGCGTCAGTCGGTTTGAAATGAGGATAGGTGTCCGATGTCCTCCGCTGCACGGCTTTGCCGTGCAGCGGAGGACTCTAGCGGATTATTTCTTGGCGACTGGTAGCGCTACGGAAGTCGTGGTGATTTCACCAGCAGCGTTTTCTAAGCTGACCCACAATTTGCTGCCTTCGGGCAGCGGAGCAGGAACGTTGACGTGGGTGGCGTGTCCGCCTGGGTGGTTGGCTTCCGGTTCGGCTTTAGCTTTTTCGCTGCCGCGACCGCTTTCAATACCGACCCACACGCGAATCGCTTTTGGTGCGGGGGTACCGACGGGAACGTCAACCGAAACATGCCATCCGCGGCCGACGACTGGCACGCCGGCGCCTTCGACTTTGGCGGTAATGCTGCCCAGCGTGACGGTGCCGAGCGCCATCATGTTGTCGTGATGGTGGCCCGCATGTGGATCGACCGCCATCAGGTGAGTGCCAGAGGCGAGCAACAGTGCGAACGCCGCACCGAAGACAGAGTTTAAAAGACGCGACATGGGATGCTCCTTCTTCATGGATGAATGCCGGTGGTCGGAATGACCGAATCGGCGGGGGTGACAACGGGAACAGAAGCTGAGGCAGAAACCGAAACAGAGGTCGGCGGTTGATTGGTGGTACCACCAAAAACCCAGGCGTACGCCGCCGGAACGACGACGAGATTGAGCGCGGTCGAACTGACCAAGCCGCCAAGCACGACGATGGCGAGTGGAGCGAGAATCTCTGCACCAGGCTGGCCAGACATCAGCGCCAGTGGGATCAAGCCGATGGCCGCACACAGCGCGGTCATCAAAATCGCCACCAAGCGTTCGAGGCTGCCGTGCACGATAACCTCATTCAGCGATTCGCCGTGGCGGTGCTGATGCGCCTGATATTGATTTACCAGCAAGATGCCGTTGCGCACGGCGATGCCGAACAGCGTGATAAACCCGACTAAACTGGCGATCGACAGCACCGGTGCGATATAGGCACCGCTGCCAATGCCGCTGCTGATGCTGAATAGGGCCAGCGTGTTGCCGACCACGCTGGGCGATTCCGCGATATAGACCGCGACGATGCCGCCGATCAGCGAGAGCGGCAAATTGAGCATCACCAGTCCTGCCGACTTAGCCGAACCCAGCGACGCCGCCAACAACAAGAACACCGCAACGATCACTCCGATGCCCATCATCGTGATGGTGCGCGAGGCTTCCTGCTGCGCTTCGAACTGGCCACCATAATGAACGGTCAATCCCGCTTTGGCGATTAACGGATCGACTGCCGTACGAACGGTGCCCACCAAATCGCCAAGATTAAAGCCTTCAGCGACGTTGAGCGACACCACCGCCTTGCGCCGTGCACCTTCGCGCGCGATCAAATTGGACGCCATCTCTGGACCGATATCGGCGACCTCGCGCAGCCGTACCTGCGGACCAAATGGACTTTTCAAAATGAGCTCACTGAGCTGATTGCCGGTCTGCCGTTCCTCGGGATGCAGACGCACCACCAAGTCATAGCGGCGGATGCCGTCGTTGACGGTGGCGACATGGGCGCCAGCCAGCGCTTGTTCGACCTGCACCGCCGCATCGGCGGGCGAAATACCTGCGCGGGCTAAATCATCATGGCGATAACGCACCGGCAGGGTTTCGACCATAATTTCACGATTGGCAATGACGTCACGCGTGCCAGGAACTTTGGCTAACGCGGCTTCAATCTCCTTCGCGGCTGCACGCAATTGATCAAGGTCTTCGCCGTAAACGGTGATGGCAATCGCTGCCGGCGTGCCGGATAAAATATGCGACAAGCGATGTTCAATCGGCTGACCAACACTGGTCACCACGCCGGGCATCTGCGCCAGAACGCGGTCCAATTCACGGCGCACGGCGTCTTGCTGGCCGGGCTTAACGCCGACGTTAATTTCGGAGGCCGACGGTGGCTCAGCGTGCGCGTCACGTTCCGCACGACCTGTCCGACGAGCGACGGCGGTGACCCCAGGAAGGTGAGCAATACGCGCTTCGATGCCGCGCACTAAGCGATCGCTTTCCATCAGCGACGTGCCGGGCGGCGCCATCACCTGCACTTGCCAGGTGCCTTCCTTGAAGGCTGGCAAAAAGCTGGAACCGAAAGTCGTCGCCAAGCCGATGCTCAACGCTGCGAGTGCGACCGATCCCAGCACCACGCTGCGCTTCCAACGCAGACAAGTGACGAGCAACGGGCGATACGCGGTCTTGATCCAGCGCACCAGAAAACCATCGCGCTCGTCGCCTTTCCACTTCATGCGCGTCAGCAATAGACCGCAGAGCGCGGGCGTGACCGTCAGCGCCACCAGCAAGGACACCAACGTGGAAACGATGTAACTGATGCCCAGCGGGGTGAAAAAACGTCCCTCCATGCCAGCCAGAAACAGCAATGGCACGAACACCAAGACGATAATCACGGTAGCAAAAACCATTGGGCGACGGATCTCGTTGCTGGCGGTCAGCACCATCGCCATGCGTTCATTCATCGGGGCTGCTGAGGGTAATCTGCGCAGCCGACGAAATACGTTTTCCACATCGATGATCGCATCATCCACCAGCCCGCCGAGGGCGACCGCCAAACCACCCAGCGTCATGACGTTGATGGTCATGCCGGACAACGCCATGACGATAAAAGCACCAGCCAGCGACAACGGCAACGCTGTTAGCGTGATGATGGTGGTGCGAAAGTTCAGCAAGAACATCACCAGTACGACGGTGACGATGATCGCCGCTTCGATCAGCACTTTTTTCAGATTATCAATGCTGTACTGAATAAAATCCGCTTGGCGAAAGACGTGACGATTCAGCGTCATGCCCACCGGCATGGTGATGCTGGACATCGCCTGATCCAAAGCCGTGGTCAGCGTCAGCGTGTTGGTCGCTGGGCCTTTTTGAATCGACAGCACCACCGCCGGCACACCGGCTTCACTGGCTGCTCCTCGCGATTGCGCCGCCGCTAGCTTGACCTCCGCCACATCGCCGATGGTCACCGGCGAACCGTCATGCCAAGAAACGATGGTGCGTTTAATGTCGTCGACCGAACGAACCTGCGCAGTTTGACGGATGGGAACTTCTTTGCCTTCTTGGTTGGTCAAATATCCGGCGCTGGCGGTCGAATGCGCGCCGCCTGCGGCTTTCACCACGTCGGCGACGGTGAGTTTATAAAGCCGCAAACGTTCCTGACGAGGAAGCACCTGATATTCCGGCAATTCGCCACCGATGGCGACCACTGCCGCGATTCCTGGGACGCTCAAGATGCGATTGCGCAAATCGAATTCGGCGAATGCGCGTAGTTCCAATGGCGTGCGCGAACGGTCCGGTGACGACACCGACACCAACATCGCTTCGCCAGTGATTGAGGTCACCGGAGCGATCTCTGCATGAGCGCCCGGCGGCAGCACTTCTTTCACCGCGTTGAGGCGTTCCGACACCTGCGTGCGGGCGCGCCAGATATCTTCACCCCAGTCGAACTCGATCCACACGATCGACAAACCCAGGGCAGATGACGAGCGCAAACGCCGCATGCCGGGCATGCCGTTGACGCCGGATTCGATCGGCACCGTGACGTATTGTTCGACTTCGTCGGCGGCCAAACCACCCGCTTCGGTCATGATCACCACGGTCGGCGCATTGAGTTCGGGAAAGACGTCGACGGCCATGCGCGGGATCAGGTAGCCCGCCAGCGCCAGCAACACGCCAGCGCAAATGACCACGGACTTTGCGTTATTCAGCGACCAAGAAATAAGGGCGTTAAACATGGATAGCTCCCGCCCTTCAGTGATTGCCGATGTGGAACGTGCCGTCGGCCTCGAAATGGCCGGCTTGCGCGCCACCGCCTTCCTGTTGCGACAGCTTGAGCGGGTAAATGCCGCCGACGACTAGCTCATCGCCTTCCCTCACCCCGCTTTTGACCACCACCCAACGACCATCATTGACGCCCAAGTCGGCCTCGACCTTTTCGACGATATCCGGATTGGTGCGATTGCGTTTGAAGAAAATGATTTTGAGTCCATCGCGAATCGTCGCGGCCAGCGGGATCGCTAATTCTTCTTCCGTACTGCCAGAAACTACCACTTCGAGAACCGCTGCAATTCCTGGGCGAATACCCGCGTGCATCGTCGCACCAGCGACCGGCCGAGCGATCAGATCAAGCGAACGATCAAGCGCATCAGCGATTGGTGCCAGCACCATGGTCGCATCCAAACGCAGAGCATCGTGCGGATCCGCACCAACGATGCGCGCGGGCAAGCCATCGCGCAACTTTGCCAAATCAGATTGCAATGCACTGGCGCGCAAACGCACGCCGGTCGGATCCGTTATGGTCAACACGGTGCCGCGCGCTTCCAACCACGCACCGCTGCTGGCGACTTCACCTTCGACCACGCCAGGTGCCACCGCGAGCACCAGCAACTCGTCGATGGTCTGCCAACGCGGACGCCCGCCGTGGTCTGCCGTTAGAGCCGCCGCTTCTAAACCGGTGATGCGCGCTGCCATCGACAACAAATGCCGCAGACGCGTTGCTGCTAGGCCCGTTCCAGGCTGACCACTGATGCCTTGCGCCTCATGTTTTAACTCTGCCAAACGCGTGACTAATTCTGCGTGCTTCACCAATAATTCGGCAGCCCGTCCATTGGCTTCTGCTAGCTCAGATGATTTACCGCCGACTTCTTTCCGTAAATTTTCAAGATTGACCATCCGTTCACGCCACATCGTGACGGCTTGCTCAAGCACCAAGACATGCGTTTGCGCCGAAGCGTAACGTTCACTCGCCAACGTCACGGCTTCCTCAGCTTCTTCCACATCACGTTGCAGCGTATTCCATTCTGCTGACGCGACGCGGTAGAGCGGCGTACCAGCAACGACGCGCTGAAAGGGTTTGACCAGCACTTCGACGCGGCCCGTGAGTGGCACTTGATACGCCCGACGAGCGCTGGGCTCTGCTTCGAAACGTCCGGGAATGCGCAGTGTTCCTTGCACCACGCGGTATTCCGATTTGGCGAAAGTGATGCCGAGATTTTCGCGCACGGTGGCGGTCAACGCGATGCCTTCATTACCGTGGCTGTGGCCCGCGTGATCGTGGCCCGCGTGATCGTCTGTCGCCGCCGCAACCGCAGGAGCACCATGGTGGTGGCCGTCCTTGTCGGTGTGGGCTTCAGCGCCGCAGCCGACCAAGATGAGGGATAAAGTTGGGATGAGCAGGATGCGGGACATGGGGGCACTCGTGATCAAAAAAATGTGGTTGAGGTCGAACTGACGGACAGCGTTCGACGTGGGCGGATCAGATACTAGCGCTTATGGCTGGTCTGCTGATCCGGTGGTGCTTGCCGCGACTGGCCCAGTGGCGGCCAACAAGCGCACCTGCGCTTCCGCATGACGACGGCGCGCAGCGAGCAAATCGCTCTGCACGGCTAATGCCGCGCGGCGTGCTTCGAGTACCTCCGCCAAACTGGCGTCGCCACCCTTGAAGGCGATGGTGCGCAGTCGCATGGCCTCCTCCGCCACCGGGATGGCCTGATCGCGCAAGGCGATTAATTCTGCAGCGGAAGCGGTCCAATCACCAAGCGCAGCGATGCGCTCACGTTCGAGCGCTAACACCGCAATCGCGCGTTTTCCAGACATTTGCGCACGTTCAGCCTCGGCCTCGGCGATGCGTGCGGAATTGCGATCCCACAGAGGAATTTCGAAACCAAGAGTAACGCCGTAGGTATCTTTATCGAATTCGCGGTCACCAAAGACCCCGACAGTGACATCAGGAATGCGCGACTGACGTGCGGCATTGGCCTGAGCTTCAGCGGCACGCTCGGCTTCCAGCGCCGCGCGAATGCGCGGATGTGCGGTGGTCGCAAGATTGATTTTTCCGTCAGTGCCAGCCTGCGGATCGGTCATGGCATCGCTGATGGTCAGGCCATCGACGATCGCATCGCTGCACCA
>JANMYZ010000669.1:0-4101 GCA_031382605.1 Planctomycetota bacterium
GTGCGCTGGCAAGACGGACCATTGACCGCCACCTGTTTTAAAGATGGCCGAGTCATCGTGCAGGGCGTTGCTGACGCCGCAGCGGCGCGGACGTTTTGTGATCGATGGCTTGGGTAATTAGGCTCACAAAATAAAAAGGGATGAATTGCCCCTGGCCGGCTGGCAGCCGGCGGTCCCAGGGCCTGGGACTGCCGGCTGCTCGCCGGCTTGGATGCTTTAAGCGTCGTGATGGTGCCCAGGCGCTTCGCAGTGCTCGTCGCTGTCTTCACGGTGATGATGTTCTGGATGCAAAACTCGGCGGATCAAACCGTGGCGGGGGCTGAAAATACACGACAATAAAAATCCTGCGCTGAGGACCAGCACCATCGCTGGTCCCGAAGCGAGGCTGGCTTGGACGCTCAACCAGAGGCCGAGCAGCGAACCGATGACTGAGTAGGTCGCGGCAAAAAACAGCATCGCGCCCCAACGATCGCACCACAAATAGGCGGTGACGGCGGGCAACATAAACAGGCCTAAGGCTAAGACGCCGCCGAGGGCATGTAAGGCGGCGACCAAATTGAGCACGACAAGCGAGAGCAAGCCAAGATGAGTGACCATGCTCCAGCCGCCGCTGGCGCGGTGATACGCCGGGTCAAAACATTCCAGAAGAATACTGCGGTAAAAAAGTGCGAATATGGCGACGGTGAAAGAACTGACGCCAGCGGCCAGCCACAGGTCTTCTGGACCAACGCCAAGAATGTTGCCGAATAAGAAATGGAGCAGATCGACCGGCGCGCCGGCTTTGCTGACCAACGCCACGCCGAGGCCAAACAAACCGATGAAAAGCGCAGCAAAAGCAGCGTCTTCTTTCACACGGGTCAGGCGACTGATCAAACCGCTGGCTAAAGCAGTAACTAAGCCAGCGGTAAGACCGCCCACCAGCAGCGCGGGTAAGCTGGTGCCGATCAGCAGCCAAGCGATGCCGACGCCGGGCAATAATGAATGGGCCAAGGCATCGCCCATCAATGAGAGCCGACGGACGACTAAGACGCAGCCGAGCATGCTTGAACTAACGCCGAGCAAAACGCACAGCGCCGCCGCGCGCCACAGAAAGCGATGCTCAGGAGCCAGCAAAGTAGTGAGCACATCGCTCATGATGGCGACTCCCGTTTTCCCGTTCGCACACGCGGATCACGTAATGAAGCGCCAAGGCTGGGAACGACCGGCGGTTTGATGACGGAAGCGATCGAACGTTCGGCGACATGACTTGCGCCGTACGCTTTGGCAAGATTGCGCTCTGCAAGAACGTCGGCAGTGGCGCCAGCGGCAATTAAGCTGGCACGCACCAGCAACGCTTGCGGAAAGAAGCGTCGTGCGAGTTCGATGTCGTGTACCACGGTGACGACTAAACGTCCTGCTTTTGCCCAGGCTTGTAGACGTCGCACGAGGTCCGCGGTGGAACTGGGGTCGAGTCCCGCGAACGGCTCGTCGAGCAGAAAAATGTCAGCGCCGCTCGCCACTGCGCGGGCCAGAAACGTGCGTTGTTGTTGCCCACCAGATAGCGCGGCGATTTGACGATCGGCCAGCCACTCCAGTCCCATTTCGGCGATGGCAGCATCAACCACGGCGTGGTCTTCACGGCGAAAACCACGAAACGGACCGAGCACTTGATAGCGCCCCATGGCCACGACATCGCGCACGGTGACGGGAAAATCCCAATCAACGGCTGCGCGCTGCGGCAGATAACCGATGCGTCGACGGGCTTTGCGACAGGGTTGACCACCAATGGTAATGCTGCCCGTGGTCAAGCGGTGCCAGCCAAGAATCGTGCGCAGCAGCGTGCTTTTTCCCGCGCCGTTGGGTCCCATCAGCGCGACCAATGATCCGCAGGGCAATTCCGCCGTGAGATGATGCACCGCCGGAGTTGGCCCATAACAAACGGTAACGTCGTCGAAGCGCAGGACATCGTGGTGATTCATGGCGCGTTCTGATTCATGATTTTCCCAGCCGCAGGCACGTCTGGTGTCAGCGTTCCTGCCACGGAACCTTCGCCCCATAAAATGCCGGATTTCCCCGCGTAATTCCAGCGCAAAGCGACAGGTGCGACGCTGAGGGGGTCGGCAGCTTCAGCATGAATGTAAATAGTCGCTCCATCGCCGGTGGCTGATGCTTCCCAATGTTGAGCGCTGACTGTGGTCGCAACCACATCGCGGCTTTGCGCCTGCACCGTCCAATGGGCCACGGGGAAAGTGGTTTCCAAGATGAGTTGTCCGCTCACCGTGGATGTGCTGATGACGGCGGCAGACAATGGAATCCCCGTGCGGCCGCCATATTCAACGACCATTACCGCAGCGCAGGCGAGCACAGCGAAAGCCAATGCTCCGATGAGTCGCATGCCAGCACTGCCAGCGAATCCCGCATCGAAAGTCATCAGTGATGAACGCAGTCGTGCTTCACCGTTTTGCCATCGCAGGTGAACACCAACTCATGACATTTGCGGCACTCTTCCATCGGATGACTGTGACTAAACGATTCCCAGTCATGCCGTCGGCGGGCGTCCAGAATACCAGTGCCGTTGCACAAGGGACAGGTTTCATTGAGTGCCGCCAGAACGGCATTGCGGATGAATTCGCTGCGATTACGCACGCTCTTCAACAGCATGACCAGATCATGGTCGGCTTTGAAAGAGATCACTTCTTGCTCGCTCATCGTCACCCTCCCAGGTCTGGTATGACGTTGTATTACGTGTGACAAGAGTCAACGAAAGGGTTCCTTGAGCCGCTCTATGCGGTCGCACTGATTGTCGTTTGCGAAAGCCCCTAACGTCGTCATGACGGTCGCGCAATGAACCCGCGTTACCTCTGCCCGCCCCCGTTGGGGGCTTCATTCAACTATCGCTTTTGTGGGTAACGAGCGGGGCGCGCAACCCCGGGCTATGAGACGGAATCCCGTTGGGAATCTAAAGCACCAGACATTTGCCTGCCAATAATCCGTGGGTCATGAGCAGATTTTTACTGCGATTTGAGTTTTCGCTCGGTTAAAAATAATGGTTATTTTTAACCGAGCGAAAACTAGCTGACGAATCAACATCAGTTCACCACCATGCGCTGGCTTCGAGGCCAATGCTGCGTGAGGGCGCTAGGCGTACGTAGGTGGATTCAGTATTCGTGTAGATAAAGTCACCCGGCAGATTGATGCTGGTGATGACGTCGGTTTCGTCAGTCAGATTACGTCCGGCTAATGCCACGCTCCACCACTTATCGGCGTAACCGACGCGCAGGTCAAACAGCGCCACCGCATCAGCGCGATTCGCATTTTTGTCATCAACGTAGGTCGCTGAGTGACCGTGCACGTCAGCACGAGTGAACACGCCGCTGGTATGGTGATAAGCACCACCGAGCGCCCAGGTGAAGTTGGGAATGTGAGCGAATCGTTTGCCCGCATAGTCGACTGACGTTGCCGTAGATCCGCCTAAACCATTGGGGATGAATTCCTGGCCGACGCGTTCATCATACTCGGCTTCTATGATGCCAGTGTTTGCCCACAGGCCCACACCGTCATGCGAACGATAGCGCAATTCAGCTTCCGCACCCATCACATGAGAGCGCGCTGCGTTGGTTTGAATCACATCATACGGCGCGCGTTCGGTGAACACCTGTTGTTCACGCCAATCGGTGTAAAAGCCGGTAAGATGGAAAGCGATCGCGCGTTCAAACCAGAGCGAGCGCAATCCGAGTTCGTAATTCCAGGTATATTCGGCATCGTATTCCAATTCGGCTGAGGTCTGCGAGGTGGCGTTGGCGTTCAAGCCACCAGCGCGATATCCCTCAGTTACGCTGCCATATAGCATCCGTTCATCATCGAAATGATAGGCGAGTGCCGCTTTCGGCAGCAGATGGGCTTCACTGCGATCACCCGAATAGGAAAAAGATCCATCCGGTTTTTGACCATTGGGAAAGCCGGACTGTTGTTGCTGTTGCCAGTCAAGCGTGCTGGCTTCGTAACCAACGCGTAGACCAAGTGTGAGCGCCCAGTGGGCGTCGAAATGATACGTTCCTTCTCCGAACAATGCCGCACTAGTCGCCGCCGTGTCGCTTTCTTTATAATAGTTTTCAGCCTGAC
>JANMYZ010000022.1:0-5770 GCA_031382605.1 Planctomycetota bacterium
GTCGTGGTCCAACTGGTGGGACCATCAATGGCAGCGGATTGCACATAAGAGCCGCCAACGAAGCCGGAGAACTGCCGGTAGCCGCCCCTGCCCCTGCGCATGAGCCACTGTTGTTGCTGACGTTGTTGTGGCGTCATCGTCACCACGGCGACTTTGGTCAGGGCGACTTTCGCATCGACGACTTCGGCATCGCTAAACGCCCAACGAATGCTGCCGGTGCGCAGATCAATCACGGCGGCGTGTTTGCCCAGCAGCACGCCATGCTCGCCGCTGATCGTTTGAGATGCGCCTTGGAATTGTTCATTTTTAAGCGTCGGTAATTCGCTGCTCCACAGCAATCGGCCATCAGCAGGATCAAGTCCCACTGCGCGACCGTCTTTATCGCTCCACGCCAATAACTGGTGGTCGTTGGCCAGCACGCCGTCAGCGTGAATCAGATTGCACCGCCACACCAGGGCGCCGTCGGCGATGGCGTAGGCGCTCACTTCCTTGCCGGTGGCAACCACCACCCGACCGGCCACCACGGCTGGACGCAAGAGGGTTTCGCGAGGTTGAGTGGCCGTTCCGGTATACGGATTCACCACCACTGGGCCGCTGGCGCGGGGGGTGCCAGGACGCTGCCATACCCGTGCGCCGCTGAGGCGGTCCAGCCCGATCAAGGCACCATCAGCAAGAGCAACGACCACCTGCTGGCGGTCGATCCACGTTCCATGAACGGCTTTGGGAAACGTTGCGCTCCACGAGATGGCCCAGGGCGCGGGCGGCAATGCGCGCGTCACGGGCGCGCTGGTGACCTCAGTGGGCTGCTTGATTAAGGCGTGCAGTGCTGCGCGACTGGTGCCCAAACCATCGGGAAAAACCAGTGAAAGTTTGGGCTCGGCGTCGAGTTCGGCCAACGCCTGATCGCGTGCTTGGTGGCGCGCAAGGTGATGCAGCGCGAGGACTCTACCAGCAAGGATCCAGCCGGTGTCGGCTCGCACACTCGTCGTGCCAGCTTCATCCAACAGCGCGAGCACCGCTTGCCAGCCAGGCGCGTCGTTGCGCGCGGCCTGCACCGCCGCGCTCCGCCAGCAAGAATCCGCTAAGCGTTCGGTGAGTTGGTCGCGAATCTCGGTGCTCAGTTCCAGATTATCAATACCGGCAAGTAAGCGACGAATCGCTTCGCGTAAAAGTTTTTCATCGCCGCTGCCACCAAGGGCGGTCAGCCAGCGTTCCCAATGGCTGGCGGTTGCGGGCTCCAGCACGGTCAAGCGTTTGAGACAAGCCAAGGCGGCAGGGGCATTGCCAGCTTCACTCAGCACGGTTTCTATCCGGGCGACGAGCGCGGGATCGCTGAGCTGATCGACGTTGATTTCTGATAAGTTGCGCGCGGCTTCGCCGGTATTTCGTTGTGCTGCGGCAGAAAGTGCTGAGGCAGGATTGAAATCCAACAACGCGGCCCGCGCGCGGCACTCCATCGCCATCGTCGGATCTTCTTTGGCGAGCTGGGCTAATTGATCCGGCAGGCGCTCCACTTGGTCTTTGGTGCGTTCTAAGAGCGCGACCAGTTGGCGGCGCAGTTCAGCCCGCCGATCGACTGGAAAATTGGGATCATCCAGCGCTTCGTCGATCAGCGCGATGGCAGGATTCACGCGATCGCGGGCAACGCAGATTTCGGCGAAGGCCAGCAGGCGTTCCAGGCGCGTGGCGTCCCAAGTTTGTCCCACAGCTCCCAGGGTTTCGCCTTCTTTTTCGAGCCACGCGGCGTCGCGTTCTTCACCAGCGGCTTCGACCGCAGCTTCAAGCCATAAACGATAACGTGCTGCGGTATCGGTCAGCGCGCGGGCTTTTTGCGCGGCTTCTTGCGCGCCACGGACGTCACCCGTGCGACCCGCGAGACGGATGGCCTGCACGCGCAATTCGAAAAATCCAGGATCCAGCGTCAGGCGCGCGTTGATCGCACGGTTGGCAGCCAAGTATTGTTTCGCGCCGATCAGAAATTGCACCAGATCCAAGACTTGTTCGGGCGCCGCCGTTGGCGGCAGATCACGACCAAGGAGTTCTTCAACTCGCCCACGATTGCCGGCGGCTAACCACGCTTCGCTGAGCTCACGCGTCAAGTCGATGCGTTGTGGCTCTGCGGCGAGCAATTCCTCAAGCACCTGCGCGGCTTCCGCGTGGCGACTATCGCGCCGCAGATCGCGGGCCAGCGTCAGCAGGCGTTCGTTGCGTTCATCAGCGCGCAATTCTTTGATCACCCGCTGGCGCAAAGCCGTGGCTTCGTCGCCTTTTCCAAGATCGATGAGTGTGCGCACTCGACGCAGGCTGAGATCCGTGCGCGTGGGCTGCGCGGCGAGCCGTTGTGACAGCCACGCGTCGAGCGCAACCGGATCGTGCAGGCGTTCGTGCAGGGCGAATAATTCTTGTTCGACTCGCGCACCACCACGATCGCCGGTGGTGGCGGTGGTCAGCGTCGCGAGCGCATCACGACGTCGATCAGCCGCCAGCAGCAGCCGTGCAAGATCGAGCGCGGCAGCGTCATCGCCAACGTTGGCGTCCATGCGCGCACGTGCCGCTGCGATCATCGCTGCGCGCTCGTTTTCACCGCCCGCCAGTTCAAGTCGGCGACGGGTAATTTCGGCTCGACGCCAATGATCTGAACCCAAGCGCTGGAGCAACGCGTCAAGTCGTTGCGCCGCATCGGCAGGACGTTTCAGCGCCGCTTCGCTGTTGGCGGATTCTACCTGAAGCTCAACCAAAACTTCAGGCGCTGGTGCAGCGTTCATGGCCGCGTCAAAAGTCGCGAGTGCGGCGACGTGCAAACCAGCCAAGGCCTGACGGCGACCGATAGCGAGTTTGCCGGTGGCGGAAGCTTCCTGCGTGGCGGCGGCGGTCAGGTATTTTTCCACCAATTCACTACGCCCACGTTTGACCGCTTCGCCCAACAAGCGTTCCGTCCATTGGTCGCGGCGCCAAGCGACGGTTTCCAACTCGACGGCCTTGGCCAAAGCATCAAGAGCGGCGGGATCACGCGCGTCGTTCAAGGCCAAAAATGCCAACCAGCGAAGATAGGCCGAGTCAGGAAAATCCGTCACCGCCTGTCGTGCCGCTGTCGCGGCTGCAGGATCGCGCGTCGCCTGTAATAAGCGCAGCAAGACGATGGTCGCGCCGCTGTCCTGGGGATATTGGCCAAGATGCGCACGATACAGCGCGAGTAATTCAGGCAGCCGTTGCGCTTGCCGCCAAGCTTCCATCAGTTGGGTCAGCGGCGCTTCAAGCGTGGCGTCTTCATGCAGTGCGGCGCGCAGCGGCAGGGTTGAACTGGCGGGATCTTCAACCGCTGACAGGCCATGCAAAGCCAACGCCATCAGCAACGCCGAACACGGACGAAGAAAACGCTTCATGACATTCACGCTCAAACCCCAGGCGCAGGCACAGTGGTAAGAATTTCGTCGATCAGTTTGTCTGGCTCAAGGCCTTCGGCTTCGCCTTCGAAATTGCGGATGATGCGATGGCGCAGTGCCGCGTGCGCGACGCGCCGAATATCGCTGACCGCGACGGCTGGTCGTCCTGCGAGCAAAGCATGGACGCGCGCGGTGCGCATCAGGGTTTGTAATCCACGCGGACTGGCGCCATAGGCGACCATCCGTTTCACCGCAGGCGGCGCTTGTGGCTGATCGGGATGCGTGGCGAGCACCAGATCGGCGGCATAAAGAGCAAGCGGATCGCTGATCGCGACCTCGGCGGCTTGCATGGTCAACGCCTCAATTTCAGCACCATCCATCACCGGCGTGAGCGTCGCTTCGTGATAACCGCTGGTGCGATTCGCAATCGCCACCAACTGTTCACGCGCAGGGAAACGCACGATCAGCTTAAAGGCGAAACGGTCGAGCTGCGCTTCTGGCAACGGATACGTTCCTTCCATTTCCACCGGGTTCTGCGTTGCCAGAACAAAAAATGGCGCGGGCAAGGGCATGCATTCGGTGCCGGCGGTGACTTGACGTTCTTGCATGACTTCGAGCAGCGCGGCCTGCGTCTTGGGCGTGGCGCGATTGATTTCGTCAACCAGCAAAAGATGGCGAAACACCGGCCCACGTTCGAAGCGCAGCGTGCGGCGACCGTGGTCATCTTCATTGACGATATGAGTGCCAAGAATGTCGGCAGGCATCAAGTCGGGCGTGCATTGCACGCGACCGAAACTGAGGCCGAGGACTTTGGATAATACCCGCACCAGCGAAGTCTTGCCCAGGCCGGGTACCCCTTCGAGCAAGACGTGGCCTTGGGTCAACAACGCGACCAGACAATCGGTGACCAAGCCTTCGTTGCCGACAATTCCTTTGGCAATTTCACTGCGCAGCGCGGCAAAGCGGGCATTAAAATGAGAAATCTGCGTGGTGGGATTAGCGGAGTTGGCGGGATTGGCGGGATCGATCATCAGTGCCTCTTCAAGATCAGGGTTCGAGTTTTTCGCGTAATAAATTGAAATAAGCTTTTACCTGCGCTCGGCGTCCGGCAGGCAGGGGGTCTTCATCAAGGGCGCGTTCCTCAGCATCGACCATCGTGAGTGGCGTTTGACTGACCGCGCGGGCAGAGCCTTCGTCGTGCACCTGACCGCCGACTTGCACCTGTTCGCTGTGACCTTCGCCGCTGGCGGCGGTCACGGTGCTGGTTTGAGCCGGGGTATGCGGAGCGGTCGCCGCGCCAGTCGCTTTCACGTGGCCAGTGCCGGCCTGCGAACCACCGGGCGCGCCTCCGGCAAGTGAAGCACCGGCCGCACCGCTGCCAGGCACCGGGATGGAACCAGCGCCGCTACCAGCGCCGCCACCAGCGCCGTTGCCGTTGCCAGTGCCAGGTATGGGAATGCTGGCTTGGCCTTGGCCTTTCGCTGGTTTGCCTGATGGCGTACCGTTCCCTGGGCGATTGCCGGATCCTGGTTTGCTGCCGGGTTGAAAACGTGCTGGTGGTAACGAATTGGCGGCGAGCGGCGCGCCACTGCTGCGGGCTCCCGGTGGCAACTTACTCAGCGCACCAGCGGGTGAGGACAGCAGGCGACTGCCGGTGGAGCGTAGTCGATTGGCTAACGCGCTCATTTTTTTTGCTGCGTCTTGGCGCTGTTGCCGCTGGGCAAGATTCTGGGCGAGTTTTTCCAGCGCTTTGCCGGCCTGTTGTGGGTCGCCTTGTTGCATCGCTGCTTGCGCCTGTTTGACCGCTTCAGCGGCGGCCGAGCGATCACCGGTCGCGGCCTTGGCGGCGCGATCAAGGGCTTGCTCTAAACGACGACGTTCATCGAGCGTCAGATCTTTGCGCGCCAGTCGTTCACTCAGCGCTTTGGCTTCGGCGGCAGCTTTTGCCAGATCGCCAGCGCGCAGTGCGGTGGCTAAATCGGCAGTGTCAGCATGGCGTTCGAGTTCGCTCAGCAACGCCGCGTTAGGGCTATCCGATTGATCAAGCAAGGCTGCCAGATCTTCGGCACGATGAGCCAAGCGATCGAGTTCCTTGAGTACTTCCGGCTGAGTCAGGCCCTGGCGCTTCGCTTGCTCCTGAGCTTCGCGGATGCGTTGCTGGAGTTCATCGAGCTTGGCTTTCTCGGCTTCTTCGAGCGCTGCGGTTGGAATTTTCGCGGCTTCACGAGCAAGCTCATTGGCCTGGGCCACCAGTTCACCGCGTTGACGTTCATCAAGTACCACTGGCAGAGCGGGTGGCAGTGGTGCAAGAAAACCGCTGACCAACAACAGTGAAATCAATACCAGTGCAGCGATATGTCGAAGGGGAAGAACCACTGGTAGCGCAC
>JANMYZ010000361.1:0-6606 GCA_031382605.1 Planctomycetota bacterium
CAGGGCGTTGCCCTGGGCTATCTTAGGCCGCCCCGTTGGGGCTCGGGACCGACTAACCTTCTTTTATGCTGATTTTTTAATCCTTTTTTTGCTCATTTTTATCTTGGCGACGGCGACGACGGCGGGTCGACATGGGATCGAGCGCTGGGCCGTGATGATTCCCGCCTGATTCACCGCCGCGCATAAACAGCGCCGCGAGGATCGCTCCCACAACGCTAAGGCCAATCCAAATACCGATGACCCATAGGGTGGTGGACATAAAAGTTCCGACCTCCTGAACCGCTTCATTACCACAAAAATAGTCGTTCTGCTGGCCTCCGTTGTTCAAAAGCTGGAACGGTGTCATGCATAGCCCTTCCATGCTTGGCTTTTTGCCGTCATTGGCACGGCCCTTGCCCCTGATGGTCGTGGGCCGCCTTTTTCTGGGCGGTCTGTGGTGAGCGCCAACAAGCGTGTCGCCATCCTCGACGCCTGGATTCTGGAGCCAACGTGGCCGAAGCCGTTCCCAGCTTGCTGCTCACCTCTGCCGAACGGCTCAGTCGTCGCACCGAGCTGATGTTTTCCATCGGCGTGGTCGGCGTGCTGGCGATCATGATTATGCCTTTGCCTGCGCCGCTGTTATCGGCCCTTTTAGCGGTCAATTTATCGGTCTCACTGCTGATTTTGCTGGTGTGTATCTACGCCAAAGAGCCGTTGGAATTCAGCGCCTTTCCAAGCTTGCTGCTGATCACCACCATGATGCGCCTGGGGCTGAATGTCGCTTCGACGCGACTGATCTTGCTGACCGGTGAGGGCGGTTCGGTCATCGAAACCTTTGGCCACTTCGTCACCGGCGGCAATTTCGTGGTCGGTGTAGTGATCTTCCTCATCTTGCTGATCATTCAGTTGGTGGTGGTCACCAAAGGTGCCGGGCGCGTCAGTGAAGTTGCCGCGCGCTTCGTGTTGGACGCCATGCCGGGCAAACAAATGGCCATTGATGCGGATCTGAACGCGGGACTGATTAGCGAAAAAGACGCGCGCGAACGCCGCGCCAAGATTAGTGCGGAAGCTGAGTTCTACGGCGCGATGGACGGTGCCAGTAAATTCGTCAAAGGTGACGCGATCGCCGGACTGATCATCACGATCATTAACATCGTCGCCGGTTTCATTATTGGCATGACCATGATGAACATGACGGCTGGCCAATCACTGGAAACCTTCACGCTGCTGACCATCGGTGATGGTTTGGTCAGTCAGATTCCTTCGCTGTTGATCACCATTGGCTCTGGCTTGTTGGTGACCAAAGCCCGCAGCGATCAAACGGTCGGCACTGAACTGGCGCATGAATTCTTCATGAAGCCGAAAGCCATCATCGTCACGTCAGCCATGGTGCTGTTCATGGGTTTCATTCCTGGAATGCCGCTCTTCCCTTTTGCGCTGCTGTCAGCGGTCCTGTTCGGCGTCTGGCAATTAGTTAAAAATAGCGATCAAGAAAAAGTTGCTAACACCGCCAAGGACGAAAAAGCCGCTGAAAAGAAGCCCGATGACAAAGTCGAAGACATGCTGGCTGGCGACCGCCTTGGCGTTGAGATCGGCTACCGACTGATCCCCTTAGTCGATAAAGATCGCGGCGGCACGATGCTGGATCGCATCACCACGTTGCGCAAACAGTTGGCGCGCGAATTGGGCATGTTGATCCCGCCGATTCGCATCAAAGACAACATTCAACTGTCGCCAACTGCCTATCGCGTGTTGTTGCATGGTCAGCCGATGACCAAGGGCGAACTCTATCCCGATCGTTTGCTGGCCATCGACGGCGGCGGAGTCAGCGCGCCGATTTCTGGCATTGCGACCAAAGAACCGGCCTTCGGCCTTGATGCGGTATGGATCGAATCGTCGCGCCGTGCGGAAGCCGAAACCGCTGGATATACCGTCACGGATCCGGCCTCGGTGTTTATCACTCATCTGACCCAAGTCCTCAAATCCAACGCCGCCGTCTTGCTGAACCGCGAAGATGTGCAGGCCATGCTGACCAGCCTAAAACGCGATGCGCCGGTGCTGGTCAAAGACATCGAAACCAACGCCAAACTGGGCACCGTGCAAAAAGTTATCTCGGCATTGCTCGAAGAACGCGTGCCGATTACCAACCTGGAAAAGATCCTCGAAACCGTCGCCGACCAGCCCGGCGCCGATCCGCTGGTCATCGCCGAAAATGCGCGCGCGCGCATGGGCCGCAACGTGGTCGCCCCCTACGTCAATGCGCAGGGAAAAATGCATGCGGTGATTTTAGAGCCCGCCACTGAACAACGTTTGTCGCAAGCGCTGGTGGCCGCCACCCAAGGCGGCGGCTTAGGTATCGCGCCCAACGAAGCGAGTTCGCTGGTCGATCAACTCGGCAAAGTCACCCAAGAAGCGATGGCCAGCGGAAACGATCCCGTGCTGCTGACCACCGCCGCACTGCGTCGCAGTCTACGCCAAATCACCAGCCGCTTCTTTCCCGACCTCGCCGTGCTGAGCTACAGCGAACTCGCCCCAGGCATTGATGTCGAAGTCGTCGGAACCATCGCGCTCGGAGCCAAATCATGAGTCTTTTTGTCCGATGTCCGATGTCCGATGTCCGAGGTCTCGTGATCACAGCTCGGCCGAACCGAAAGCAAAGTAAAGGCAACCATTCCAAAAGTGCTAACCACAGAGGGCACAGAGCACACAGAGGAAAATCAAACTGCCTTTCTCTGCGCCCTCTGTGCCCTCTGTGGTTTAGCCCTTCCCCGACTTCTTTTTCTTTAATCGGTGTTGCGCTTTTTTCGAATGGGACGGAGAAATTGAATCTCAGTGGCACAGAGAAACATCGGACATTTAAGAAGGAAACTTTATGATCGTTCGCAGCTACACCGGTCGCACCGTTCCCGAAGCTTTGGCGAAAGTAAAAAATGATCTGGGCGATGGCGCGCTGATCATTGAAACGCGATCCATCCGCGAGGCTGGTCTGCTGGGGCGCAAAAGCGGCTACGAAGTCGTTGCTGCGATTGATGATTCGCCGTCGCGCAGTGCGCGCTACGCGGTGCCGGCTGCGCCAGCAGAACCTGAAATCGTACCTTGGCGTCCGACCTCATTTGATGCGCCGGTTGCCAACCAAGCGGCTGCGCTTTCGCGCAACCGGGCGGAAGATGATTCCTCTATCGGGCTGGAAGAAGAACTGGTTTCTATCCGTCGTCAGCTCGCGCGTCTGGCCGCTGGTCAAGGAACTCCGCGTGGTCATTTGGGTGAAGAACTGGCCAGCCAATTAGATGACAGCGAATTACCAGGCGAACTGGTCGCTGAACTTGACGATGCCATGGCCCGCGCGGGAACCCGCTTAGCCCCGGAAAGACATCGTGATTTCCTTGGTTTGTTGCTGGCGCGCAACCTGCCGTGTGCTGGTGCGATCGACTGGACCACCACGCAAAAAATGATGTTGGTCGGACCGACCGGCGTCGGCAAGACCACCACCTTGGCAAAGTTTGCCAGCGATTTGGTGCTCAAACGCGGTCGCCGCGTCGCGCTGATCACCATCGATACCTATCGCGTCGGCGCGCAAGACCAGTTACGCACCTACGCCGATCTGCTCGACGTGCCGTTGGAAGTTGCGGCCTCGCCAGCGCAGTTTGGCGCGCTGATGCGCCGCTATGAATCTTACGATAATATTCTCATCGATACCGCTGGCCGCAGCCCAGGCGATGCGACGCGCATCCATGAACTCAAAGGTTTCTGTCGCGCCGTGCCAGGACTTGGCGTGATGCTCGCCGTCGCTGCCACCAGTGGCCGCGCTGAATTCGCCGCCGTCGTCGAACGGTTTTCGATCTTGCCAATCGCCCACGCAGTGGTCACCAAACTCGACGAATGCGCCGCGATGGGCCGACTGTACGGTTGCTTACGACGGCACCACCTACCGCTGAACTACCTCACCACCGGACAAGAAGTTCCCGACGACATTGTTGCCGCCGATCCCGCAATGATTGCCGGACGAGTGCTCCCCGTTCCCGTCGCAGCCTAGGACATGACGAATTTTTCCCGACATCGGACATCGGACATCGGACATCGGACATAGAAAATGTCTGACCAAGCGCAAAATCTACGCCGCAGCACCGCTATTCCCGAAGCGGTCTTGCCTCCGTCGTTACCTGCGGTTGCTATTACCGGAGGAAAAGGCGGCGTGGGAAAAACCTGCATCGCGGTGAATCTCGCGCTGATGTTGGCGCGCCTCGGAAAAAAACCGCTGTTAGTCGACTGTGATCTGAGCCTTGCCAATGCCGACGTGATGCTGGGACTCAATCCCACCACCACGCTGTATGAAGTGCTGACCGGCGCCGCACCTCTCGCTGGCGCGATTGTGGAAGGACCAAATGGCATGGGCTTTTTACCTGCCGCCAGCGGACGCGATGAACTAACGCGATTGAGCCAAAGCCAACTCGATCTGCTGACCAAAGGCCTGGGAATTATCGGCAAAGGTTACGACATGCTGGTGATCGACACGCCAGCCGGCATTGGCCGCGAAGTCATGACGCTGCTGCGCGCTTCACGCACGGTGCTGGTGGTGGTGACGCCAGATCCGACCTCACTCGCTGATGCGTATGCGTTGATTAAGATTTTAGAAAATGGCGATCCCGGCCGCGATATCCGCGTGGTCATCAATCAAGCAGCGCATCAAGACGAAGCCGTGCAAACGTTCACTCGTTTGCGCCAAGTGGTGTCGACCTACCTGCACCGCGACCTGACCATGGCCGGCAGCCTACCGCATGATCGCGCGGTCAGCGACGCCGTGCGCAACCGCAAACCGTTTGCCTTAGGACCAGATGGCGTCGCCGTGCAAGCGATCCGCGCCCTGGGCATGCGCATGAAGGCCGAAAACTGGAAGGGCTGAGCAGCTGTTTGGAAAATACGAAATTTGACATGGAGGCCTGCTCATTACCCACAAAGTTGATTTGTGATTAAAGCCCCCAAAGGGGGCGACCTAAGGCCAGCCCGGCGCTTCAGCGCCGGGAAACCAGGCGATTTATGAATAAAGCCCCCAAAGGGGGCGACGCAGAATCACGTCCTTTCCCAAGGACCGCTTCACTTAGATAGGGAATTGGGCGGCGAAATAAAAAACAATGAGTTTTGATGGGAAGACATTTCACGTTGGGCGAAGCGTCGCCCCCGTTGGGCAATGGCTGTAAACTTAGCCGGTAACCCACTGTCTCATCATGATTTACGCGCAGTCCGTCGCGAAAATAGTTCTTGACATCGTAAAAATTTCCCGCCGGCGACTCGTATGAGAAAAAATCATGCGCTTCGGTCATACACGTCGGTGTATCGGCAATATTCCAAGACCATTTCATCGGCGCTGGTTGACGCGCCGACGTGTTTTGATCGCGATCGCAAGCTTGGTCCGCTCCAAGTTTTGTTGACGATGCAGGCGTCTCATTTCGCTGGTCCGCGGGAGGGCGGTCAGTCGTGGGAGGATGCGTTGGCGTCAGTGAGGGATTCATTTGGTGAGGATACAAAGTGGGGTCGGCGCTTTGATGTGAGCCGTACGGCTCTTCATCAGGCGATTAAAAAAGTTGATGATGAAGCTCAGGCAAAACTTTGGGAGGTTTGTCGAAATTTATTTCCTGCGGCGGCGGGATCGACGCTGAGCAAGATGCATGGAGTTCTTTTTGCACACATCGATGGCACTCAGGTGCGCACGCAACGTTCAACCGAATTAATGGAGGTCGTGGGCACGCAAACCAATGGGCCGAATAAATCGTGTCATTATCCGGTCGCCAAATGTGTCTTGGTATTGGAGGCCGGAACACAAAGAATTCTTGGTCATGAAATTTGTCGTTGCAAGGCTTTTGATAAAGAAGAAGAGCCAGTCCTGCCGCGCGAAGAACGCTCTGGATGGGAGCTTTTTCGCGATAAAACGACTGAAAGTCACGCCATAATAGGCGATTCTGGATTTTCATCGTATCATGATTTCGCCGACCTGATCGATGCTGGGAAACACTTCATCATCGCTGTACCAAAGAGCTGGAAAATAATTAAAAAGTTTAAGGCCAGTAAGAAGTCCGATGGCATCGTCTCCATGAAAATGCCCAATGATCCCAGTCGCACGCTGACACTTCGCATCTTCACCATCAGAGACAGCGACGGGAAGGCACACTACATCGCCACCAGCCTCCGCGAGCCCTTCACCCTCAGCGAATGTCGACGCCTCTACAAAACCAGATGGGCCATCGAAACGTGGTTTCGCTATGCCAAACAATTCCTCGCCCTGCGCCACCTACGAAGCACCACCCTTCACGGCGTCCGCCTAGAAATTCTCGCCATCCTCCTCGTCATGCAGGCCGTCGCCGCCATCCGCACCGCTGTCGCCCACCACACCAACCGCATCACCGATCTCATCTGCACCGTTCAAGACGGCTTTCGTAAAGCCAAATTTCGCGCCGCCCTCAGAATCGCCTGGGACACCATCAGCAACGCCCTCACCAAAAAAATAAATGACGACGATGGTCCGCCACCAGAATTCAAACGGCTCTTCACAACCACATTTATCTATAAATCTGGACGAAAATTCCAACGGGAAAGAAAAGGTCCCAACGGCTCCCATATCCCACAAAGACCGAG
>JANMYZ010000036.1:0-2147 GCA_031382605.1 Planctomycetota bacterium
GTGTGGGGCGGTCTGCTGTACCTGCGGCATGGCCACCTGCGTGAGGTCGCCACGTGGTGCCGCGAACGCGATCGCCTGCGGCGCGATCTACCGCACGTGGTGACACCGCACACCTGCGCGTATCGCTTATCTGCCGCACGACGATCGCCGCTGATGGTCAGTGCTGGACTCGCGCTGTATTGGCTCCTTGGTGCTGGACGCGCACCGCGACGCCGTGGCGGTCAGATTTTCTTTCAAGAAGCACGACTCGCCGAAAGTGATGCGCGTTTCACCTGGGATTGGATCGCCACAGCACCGGGACCGTGCACCGCTTTCAATCGCTGCCAGCCTGGGCCGTTCCGTCGCACCGCTGCTGGCTGGGAAGTTCCTCTGAGCGATCGCCTGGACGGCCTGACGACCAACCTGCGCACGCGTTGGGTGGTCAATGCCACCGGTCCGTGGGCAGAGCAGGTCGACCGCCAGGCCGGTATCGACACGGACTGGCGGCTGGTGCTGAGTCGCGGCACCAGCTTGGTGGTGCCGGGTTCGCGGGCGCACAGCGAAATCGTCGAACATCCGACGCAGGATGATGCCCTGAGCTTGGTGCCGTTCGGCAATGCCGCCGTGTGGGGCTCGACCGAAACCGTGGTGTCATCACCAGAGGATGGTTTCGCCATTCCAGCGCAGGAAGTCACCGACCTCATCACGTGGTATCGCCAACTGATCGGCCCGCTTGCGCGTGAGCAGATCGTCGCTCTGCGCGTCGGCGTGCGAGCGCTGGCGGTTCCCGCCGGAGCTGCGTTCCAGCGTAGTCAAAACGTTGCGCGTGCTTTTCGCGTGTTGCCACAAGCACAGAAGCCGTGGATTTCGCTGTATGGCGGCAAATTGTCCGGTTGCGCTGCGGTCGCACGCCAACTCGTGCGCCACATCACCGGCAGCACACATCACGCACCAACCATGCGACCTCGCGCCGTCCCGCAGGTCCCGCAGGTCCCGCAAATAGCTTTTCCTGGACTGGCGCAGCCCGTGGTCGATCCACGCTGGAGTCATGATCATGAACAATGCTGGTCGCTGGCTGACTGGCTCCGTCGACGCACAGCCATTGCTCAACTGGTGCCGCGTGGCGGCTGCGGACGGCACGGCGAATTCCGCAATCACCTCGCCAACGCCGCCCTCATCTTTGCCGACGGAGATGCCGCACAGGCTCAGCACGATCTGGCGAGCTACCTGAACGCCGTCAGCGATCGCCAAGATCGCTTGCTTGGTCTATCTCCATTTCTTTTCTCAGGAGCTTCCCATGCCTGACGATCGTCCTGCCATCCTTGGTGGTGTTCCGCTGCTCGCTCATCCTCATGAAGAAGCGGAACGTTGGCCGCTGATCGACGAACGCGATGAGGCAGCGGTGCTGGCGGTGTTGCGCGATGGCGATTTGTCTCTGCATCCGGTGACGCGTGCTTTGGAGGACGACTACCGCCAACGATTCGGCGTGCGTCATGCGCTGGCCCACACCAACGGCACCTTGGCGCTGCTCGCGGCATTTCGTGCGGTTGGTCTCGGCCCCGGCGACGAAGTGATCGTGCCGTCCGCGACCTGGTGGGCCTCGGCAGTTCCGGCGCTGTGGCTGGGTGCGGTGCCGGTGTTCGCCGAAAGCGAAGCGCTCAGTGCTGGACTGGACCCGGCTGATGTCGAACAACGAATCACCGCACGCACCCGTGCGCTGGTGGTGGTTCACCTGTGGGGCATCCCCAGTCGCATGGACGAGTTACTCGCTCTCGCCCAACGTCACGGACTCAAAGTCATCGAAGACGCCTCACATGCTCACGGTGCCACGTGGCGTGGGCGGCCATGCGGAACTCTTGGTGATGTTGGCGTGTTCAGCCTGCAATCACATAAACTCGCTCCCGCCGGTGAGGGCGGCATCTTGCTGACCAATGACGACGCCATCTTCGCCAGCGCCGCTAGCCTGGGCGATGTCTGGCGATGCTGGGAATTGCCCGGCCCTGAGCGGCGTTTCGCCGGCACCACCTTCGGCATCAAAACCCGCATGGCGCCATTATCAGCCGCCGTGGGACGCAGCCAATTCGCGCGACTCGATCACCACAACGCTATCCGTACCGCCAATAGAACCTACTGTGGTTACAAATACATTTCCCGTAGCTGAACCACCA
>JANMYZ010000060.1:0-4764 GCA_031382605.1 Planctomycetota bacterium
CGTGGCATCCCCGTTATCGGACTGCGCACCGACTGGCGCCCAGCGGAAGACGGCGCCGCCAATTGCATGCTCACGCGCCATTGCCACAGCGTGGTACGTTCGCTGGATGCGGCGATCACGGCGATTGCTGAAGCTACACGCACACCAGGCCATTGAACTAGGCGCTCACGAAAACGAGAAGGAAATCGAACAGGAGGCGCGGAGACGCAGAGGAAAGAGGAGGAAAAAAAATCCGACAAGTCTCTTCCCCTCCTCTGATCTCCGCGTCTCCGCGCCTCCTGTTCGTTGTTTGTTGGTTATGCAGTGAGAACTTCTTCACCACGCAGTGATCATCCAGACACCTCCGCTTGCCCCTTTGCGAACAGGCCAAGACTGGGCGCCATGAAAGCATCTGCCCGCCCAGCCAAGTCGATTGCCAAAGCCAAGGGTGCAAAACCTAAGGCCAAGGGAAAAGGCACGGTAAAAATCAACCTTTCGGCCAAAAAGAAAATTGCTGCTAGCACGCTGAAGCGGCTTTCGGCGCACGTCGCTGACCTTTGCGCGCGGGCGCGGCCTGCTGCCCGCCAAGTCGCATTACTACCGGATAGCGCGCGCCGTCTTGCTTTGATCGCCGCCGCTGACGCTCTCGCGATGCAGGCTGATGTTATCCGCATCGCTAACGCTAAAGACGTCACCCAGGCTCAGCGCGATGGGCTTGCCCCAGCGATGATTGAACGCTTGCGTTTGGACGGCAATCGGCTCGACAGCGTCATCGCCGATTTGCGCGACGTCGGAACGTTACCGGATCCCGTCGGCCAGATTTTGGAGGAGCGCACCATCGCGCAGGGAATTCGGGCGCAGAAAATCGCCGTGCCCATTGGCGTGGTGGCGATTATTTTCGAGAGCCGTCCGAACGTCACGGTCGACGCCGCCAGTCTGTGCCTGCGCTCTGGCAATGTGTGCATTTTGCGCGGAGGCAAAGAAGCCGCGCACAGTAACCACGCCTTGGCTGAAGCGTTCCGTCAGGGATTAACCAATGCGGGCGTCAATCCAGACGCCGTGCAGTTAGTGCAAGAACCAGAACGCGAATTGATTCCCCTGCTGTTATCGCGCGACGATGCGATTGATCTGGTGATCCCCCGTGGCGGCGAAGCATTAATCCAAGCGGTGGTCGCATGCAGTAAAGTGCCAGTGATCAAACACGACAAAGGCGTGTGCAGTATCTATGTCCATCACCACGCGGATCAGGAACTCGCACTCAAACTTATCCTGAATGCCAAATGTCAGCGTCCTGGCGTCTGCAATGCGATCGAACATGTCGCGGTCGATCGCGCGATCGCGGCGCAATTTCTGCCACGTTTGGCCGCGACTCTGGCCGGAGCCAACGTCGAAGTGCGCGCCGATGCTGAAGCCAAGCTCTTCATGCCTCACGCGATCGCGGCGACGGAAGCGGATTGGTCGACGGAATTTCTCGCGCTCATTTTAGCCGTCAAAGTCGTCGCAGATCTGAGCGAAGCGATCAGCTTCACTGAGCAGTACGGCAGCCACCACAGCGACAGCATTATCACCCGCGACACCAACGCCGCTGAACAATATTTAGCGCAAGTCGATAGTGCCTGCGTTTATCACAATGCCTCGACGCGCTTCACCGATGGTGGTCAGTTCGGCTTTGGCGCTGAAGTCGGTATCAGCACCAACCGAGTCCATGCTCGTGGGCCAATGGGCATCCGTGAATTGTGTACCTACAAATGGATCTGCCGAGGGAATGGCCAGGCGCGGTAAGCCTACAAACCGCAGTAAAAACCATTTTACCGCAAAGCCGCAAAGAGCGCAATACCCCGTTGGGGCACCTAGGAATTAGAGCTAAAAGAAGTTCACCCATTTAGTGAATTCAATGATCATCTAGATTTCGAGTCTAAGTCTTGTTTACCTTTGCTCCTTTGCTCCTTTGCGGTGGAAGTTTGAATTCTTACTGCTGTGCCTAGGCTGAGTTAAACCTTCGGACGATAAAATTTCGCGTGTGCTTCGCGCAATAATGCGGCGACATCAACGCCAACAGGCCAGCGCGAACGATCAAGTTTGGCGATCGCTTCTTCGCTCGCGTACGTCCCTGGGAACCAATGCCCTTTTGCTTCAAACATGTTGTAGCGATATCGCCCGAAGGCTTCTTGATCCCAGCATTGCCACATGCGGCGGTAGCGAAGCACTTCAGGAATGTTGATGCCCGATGGATCGCCGAGTAATTCCCAGCCTTCATAAGCACCGATCGGATCGTAGGTCGTACGCGCATCTATGCGGGCGGTGATGGCCAGATCGCGCGCCGACAGCGGCGCCGTAGCCGGGAAAATACCAAGCATTTCGTCAATATGGGCTGGTTCCGTCATGCCAAACGACAGCGTATGGACATTCGGCGTACGCAGGCACCAGCGAGCATTCCACTGAATAGGAGTCAACGGCGCGGTGAGTTGTCGCAACAACGGCGAGGGATTAAATAATTGCCCACCTTTGTCATTAGGAGAAATAATAAATACGCCCATATCATGCGCTGCCGCCAACGCCACGGCGCCGGCGTGACGTTGGAAAAAATAGTAGTAGTGCAGATTAACGAAGCTGAACAAACCACAGCCAATCGCCTCGCAAATAATTTCTAACGGCGCGTGCGTGCTGAAACCCACGTCACCAATCATGCCCTCACGCTTCATTTTCAGTAGCTCTTCGACCGGGCCACCTTTGGCGATGGCGATGCGACACAGCTCGGCATTATTGATCCCATGCCAACCGTAGAGATCGATGTGATCGGTCTTGAGCGCTTTGAGTTGTTCCTCGACCAATCGCCGCGCATCGCTCGCCGTTTGCGGCGCGCCCTTGGTCATCAGGTGGTAACGGCTACGCGGAATCTTCAGGTCATCGTTCAGCACCAGACCGTAACATGTTTCGCTTTTGCCGTACCCGTGTGCGCTTTCGATATGATTTATTCCAGCGTCCAGCGCCATGGTCACCATGCGCGCACATTGTTCGCGCATAGCCGCAGGAATCTGGTCACGCGGTGCATCCCAACCGTGCTGATAGCGCATACCGCCCAGGGTGACCGCTGACAGCATCCGTCCGGTCTGACCGAATCGGCGATAGTCCATCAGCGGATGATGATTGCGAATGGCTGACGTCATGTGCGGTCCTGTCTGCGAAAAAATAAGGAGTTTGACGCTTGCTCAACCTGGTCGTTATCAATTCGTGATAACCTCTTGGCCAATACGCTTTGATAATCCTGCGACGTTACTTCGCCAAGCCTGCATTGATCGTCTTGGCCATTTCGCTCACTTTCTCTTCAATATCCGTAACGGTTGCGCGGTTCACGGTTTTTCCGCGCGTGTAGCCAACATAATCGCGCCAGCCGTTCGAACGCATTTCGCGCCACTTTTTGATTGGCTCAAATAATGGATCCGCATGAATCGCGGTGGTCGCTTTCCCTAAATCTTCACCAACGCTTGGGTAGCGCAGTGCGGTAAGCACCAAATCTGCCATCAACAAATGACCTTGATCCGACGGATGAATGCCGTCTCCGCTGAACTTAAAATTGGCCTCACTCACGCGCCGCTTGGCGATGTACGCGGTCATTGGCCCATTGAGGTCGATCACCTGCGCGGTCTTTTTAGGGAGCGTCAATTGCCAGCGCGCGAACGATTCGAGTACTCCCGCATAACCCTCGAATGGCGCCATGTAGCTATAGTCCTCCGCGCCCGCTGCACGCAGCGATCCTTTCACCGGTAGCGGATCGAACGGCGGCGGGGTGAGCCAGATGACCACCGCACCGGTAGCGCGACATTGCTCAACCAATTTATTGACGCCCTGTTGAAAGGCTTTCATCCGCGCGTCATCTAACGGATGATAAATACCATCATTCATGCCGTAGCAGGCGATGACCACTTGCGGCTTGATGCGTTCAAGCGCACGTCCAAGTCGTTCATGAACGCACGGACGTGGAAAGGGATGGGCTTTCTCCGACAATCCGGAAACGGTTTCGCTCGCTAAACCGATAGAAATGAGATCCGGCAACTTCCCGTGCTGACGCGCCAGACGCTCGGTTAGATAATTCACGTACATGCCTGCGTCGGTGATGCTGTCGCCAAGCACCAACACGCGCCCCTTCATCAGCACGTCATTGACCGCTGCCTGCGCTGAGAAAGTGAAAGCCAATACCAAAGCCAATTGCTGGCCGATCACCAACCAATGACGCATAAAAAAAAGTGACATAGAATCTCCTGGGCGAAGCGTGACGTTAACGCTTCACGTACCGTCAGACAGAGATCGGTGTTGTCCATCCATCTTGCGATCACGAAACCTGCGCAGAAACGCCGTAAAATTATGGGACTTGTTCCGACTGGTTCCCCCGCCTTGCCTGCGCCATCGCTGGACAGCGGAGCCGAGGCACCAGGATTCGATCATGCGTATTGCTCTCGCTCAGCTCAATTTACTCATCGGTGATCTTGACGCAGCGGGAGCAGCGATCCGCGCGGCAGCAAACCAAGCGAAAGCTGAAGGCGCCGATCTTTTGGTCTGCCCAGAGCTCGCTGCCTGCGGCGGATACCCACCGCGCGACTTGCTTGAGCGCCGTTGGTTCGTCGACCAACAATGGGCTTTGGTACAATCGTTGGCGCGCGATTTGCCATTGCCGACGCTGATCGGTTGCGTTGAACCACTCGATCCTGGTCCTGGTCCATCATTGGCTAACGCCTTGGTCGCCATCGCAGGCGGACAGATCATCGCTAGTTATCATAAACGGTTGCT
>JANMYZ010000071.1:0-8630 GCA_031382605.1 Planctomycetota bacterium
TCTCGTCGCCGGCCGAAAATAGCGTTGCGCGTCTTTATGATACGCCAATGCATACGGCGCCGGTTCCAGCGCAATGGCTGTGAGTCGTGCGTCTGGCGGAGTTTTCACCCGCGCACGTTGGAAGCGCGTCAGCGTTGGTTCGCCGACCACGCTGCTGCCGCTTTGCTGTCCAGCCGGTGTTTTCAGCGTCCATTCAATCATCGTACCGTTGCGACCCTGAAAGCCTTCCGCCAGCAATGGGAAATCGACGGTGACATTGGTGATCTCGAGTGACCGTTCGCCGCCCGTCATTGGCTCAACCGCTTTGGCGCCTTTGGTGAGGTCGGTAGACAACACCGACTTGCCATCAGCGGTCAGCGCATGAAGGCGTCCATCAGCAGCGACCATGCCTGGATACTCGGGCATGAAACTTTGCGGCTGACGACCAGCGAGGGTGTACTGAGTTAAATCAGGGCGATCTTCAATCAGCGTGGCGGTGAACTTCGGCGCATCTGGCAACTCGACCTCGACCATGATGGCCCACGCTTGTTCGGATTTTCCGGCGGGGGACAGAATCGTCCAACGCGGCATGATTGACTGCACGGTTGCCGTGCCCGCGCCAAACGCCGCGCTATATCCAGGGTTTGGCAATAAACGACAAGCGCCGTCAGCGCTTTCTACTTTCACATAATGGCGCACCAACAGCGCATCGCCTTCGTGTTTGTAACCAAAATAAATGCCACACGTGATGACCAATAAAACCACCCCGAAATGGGTCACATGGGTGCCCGCTTTGCGCCAGGTCCACGGCACCCGCACGATGCTGGCGGTCGTCAGACAAACGCAGATGACCACCCATAGCAGCAACGAAGCACCGCCGTTAAACCACTCCATTTCATTGACTTCGAAATTCTGACGCACGGTATACAATGCCGAACCCACGGCTTGATGAATAAAAACCACAATGAGTAAACTGATCGACACCCACGGATTCGAAATCGCGCGCGCGAAACGCCACAGCGGCGAACGCGGGGACGGCGTGGCGGCAGGAACAGCGGCAGGAACAGCGGTAGAGCTTGAGTGAACCATGGGAGCGTCATCCATAAGCGGGTGGTACACGGTAGCCAAGACCGCCGTTGCGCCAGTGTCATCCTCGGTACGCCCCGCACAGGTTGCGCGTTGCGTGCACGCCCCATTCTTTGTGTAGAGTAATGACTATGACATCGCCTGTGCCCCTTTCTGTGCCCGTTCTTGTGCCCCTTTCTGCGCCCGTTCTTGTGCCCCTTTCTGCGCTCATTCCCGTGCTCAGCGGACTCTCCGGACTAGCGACCGGCGAGCTCTTCAAGCTTGGCTCATCAGCCGACGTGTTGATGGGACGCAGCCGCGATTGTCAGATCAGCTTTCAACGCTTTCGCGCCTGGCTCATGCTCAGCGAAACGGAACGCCGCATGCGCGATCACTTCAACAGCGCCGTCAGTCGCAAACATCTGCGACTCATCACGCATGGCAGTTTGCTGACCATCGAAGATCTCTCGTCCACTGGCACCACCGTCGACCACCTACCTTTGCAAGGTCGGCGTTCATACAATCTCGCCAACGGCTCTGTAGTACTAAAATTGGGAAATGCCGAAGAACGCTTTCGCGTTGAATTACTCGACGAAGCCGAAGCCGACCGTCGCTTAGCGGCGCTACCAGCGATGGGAGAACCCCATCGCCTAACCGGCGTGCCGCTGTTGGTTGATGATCCCACGCCAAAGTGGAATCCGATTCTTCCGCCGTCGGCCTAGCGGCGATGACCGGGTTCTTTCCCCATTATCTTGCCTATAAAAATAAAAATCTACGCCGCCCAGTAAGAGCGGCGTAGATAAGGCCAGTCACACGAAAGTGAAAATACGCAGAAAAACCACGCGATATGGTGTGTTCATGGTACTGGCGCAGAAAAGCGTCTGCGCCATATCGCGGTGATTATGTAGGCGATTCGTTGTTTCGGCTCAGAACGAATACCCTGCATTAAGCGCAAAAGTCGCGCCGGCACCAGAAACCTCCGAGGTCAAGTAGGTGGCGTCAAGGAGTGCGCCGGTGTATTCGTAGCCAAGTTCGGCGCCGATCATGAAGTGTTTTTCGAAGGTGTAATTCACGCCGACGAACGCGCCGAATTGATAACCCAGGCCGGTGGCGCTCTGATTACTTGCAACAATGATGGTGTTGCCTTGGTAAACATTGCCGTCGACGGAATCGATGGCGTTGTCAGTTTCGGCGTAGCCAATCATCGCACGACCGCCGCCTTCCAAACGTAAGCCTGGAGTGATAACCCAGCCCACGCCAAGGCGTCCACCAACGCCAAATTGGGCCGTTTCAAAGGAGCCGCTGCTATTCGATCCGCCGTCAGTGCGATAGCTCACTTCAAGCCCACGCAAAAAACTCACGCCTTCGGGTTTTGCCCAGGTCATGATCAGGCCGACACTCATGCCCGCGTCCTGATTCATCTCGCGTTCTGCGGTGCTGTATTCGCCGCCATACAGGCCAGTCGCATTTTCTTTAATCGAATCAAAGCCAGGGGTAGTGCCGACTTGCAAACGTATATCGGCTGCGTGCGCCGAACTGCTGAAAGCGCCAATCACGACAAGCAGCAGGGTTGAGGTGATGGGGGTAAGACGGATAGCAGACATGGTTAGATCTCCTTGGTGATCGGCATCTATAGGCGAGGCCGTTCCATTGAGTCCTAGAGAAGGACGTTTTTACCAAGCAGGAGACGAAATAAATGAGCACACTTCGTGTTCGTCGCAGCGCATCGGCGCTGACGCTAAGGAACTGACACTTTTGACACGAAGCGCAGGTTTGCTTTTCGTGTTTCTAAAAGAAGGGAAAGCGCGGGCTTAGCGCAAACGAAAGGCTCAGCAGTCGGTCGAGTCACGGCAACAGGGCGAGGGCTGTATCTCGTTTATATTTTCAACCCCAATTTAGCCAACAACTCCGGCGTCAATGTGATCGTTACTTGGCCGTTGGCGGCCATGCTGACGGTGAGCGCATCGGCGTGGACGCCGACTAATTCAGCGAGGCGCGCGGCGACGGAAGACGCGGTGAGGGTTGGAGTCTTCGCCGGCTTGGTTCGTTTGCTGATGGACTTCGCGGCGAGCGTGCGAGCAACGGTCGGCGGGCTGTCGTTTGACGTTGCGCGGTCGGCGTTAGTCGTGGTGCTGTCAGTGGCGCTGTCAGTGACAACAGCAGCAGCCGGGCTGTCAGTGGTCGCGGCTTCGACATCAGCCATGAAGCGTTTCATGCGATTGCCGCCCAGGTCGACGGTGTCGGCGCCCGCATCAAGAATGCCGGCGGCGAGCGAGCGTTTGCTGCCGAGCAAGCCCAGGATGCGCGATTCGATGCTGTCTTTGGCGACCAGATTGATGACACGCACGGGGCGGGTTTGTCCCAGGCGATGGACGCGCGCGATGCGTTGGGCGAGTACGGCGGGATTCCACGGTAGATCGACGTTGATCACTGCCGCTGCGGAGTGCTGCAAATTGAGTCCGGTGGCGGCGGCGTCACCCGCTAAAAAAATGCGGCAGTTGGGATCGTCGCGGAATTGTTGGACCAGTGTTTGGCGTTGGCGAGTGGGCACGCCGCCGTGAAAATGAACGTGGCCGAGATTCAGTTTCGTCAGGCGTAATGCGATCAAGGCATGCATGCGCAGCCAGGCGCTGAAAATGACGACTTTGGCGGTGGGATCGACGGTCAATTCACGCAGCGCTTGTTCGACGGCGCTGGCCTTGCCGCCGACGTCAGTCACACCGTCAAGCAGATACGTGCTGTCGCAGACCATGCGCATGGTTTGCAGCGCAGCGGTCAAGCGGCGCTGGTCGCCTTCGGTAAGAAAAGAACAGCGTCGCCATTTGGCGGCGAGTTCGGCGACTAATTGGGCGTTTTCTTCGTGGATTTCGCGTTGTTGACGCGCGAGTGAGACGAAGCGCGTTTCTTCGTGGCGACCGGGTAAGTCTTTCTGGACTTCGTTTTGCCGACGACGAATGAGTATCGGCGCAAGGTGCGCGGCAACGGAATTGAGCTCGCGGTAGCCGATGACTTTGCCGAACTCGTCGGTCAGCTGTTGTTGATACAAGAAACGAAACAGCGCGCCAAGGCGATGACGATCGATGAATTCGACGATGGAATGCAAATCCTCTAAACGGTTTTCGAGCGGTGTTCCGGTCAGCACGATCGCTAAAGGTGCGCTCAGTTTTTTGAGCGTTTGCGCGGCTCGGGTGCGCCAATTTTTAATGCGCTGGGCTTCATCGATGATGAGCAAGTCAGGCGACCACCGTTCAAGGTGTTCGTGATCGCGCACCACCACATCGTAAGCAGCGATGCGAACATCAGCGCGAACCATAGTTACACGCAGTACTGGGAGTACCGCGACAGCTACAATAATCTAAAGGAAGTTGATCTCGGTAACTTCAAGATTACCAGTACCTGTGATTAGCTGACGAAAGACAAAGCGTATGAAACTCTTTTTGATAAACGCTGTTCTCCTCATGTTCGGGATGCTCGCCGTCGCTGGGTGTTCGTCAGATCGGGAGCCTCAGACCTTCGAGGAGGACGCATTTAGCCCGATCACGACACGAAATGCTCAGACCAGATTTTTCAATGTGAGAATTCCCGAATACCGTATCGCGGTTCAGAAGCACATGCCGAAAGAGAAGACTGTCCGGTACCAGGTTCAAACCTATGACGAAGCTGGAAACGAAGGCATCAATGGATGGATTTATGACACTGGGATTGAGATTCTTCAAGATAAGCAAGGAGACCTCACTTTGATCAAGGTGACTTCGCCAGAGCTCGGCGAGCACCTCGCCGTCATGCGCGGCAGCAAGCGACTGCTGACGATCAAGCGAAACGGTGACATCGGCGAGTAAGTCAGAAAAAACGAAGAAATGAATCGTGTGGTGCGAGGGGCCAACGAACGTTGGGACACAAACTGCTGATTTGTGGATGGACTTCGTGGAGGGCGTGCGATTAACGGTCGGTGTACTATCAGGTGATGTTGCGCGGTCGGCGTTGGTCGTGGCGCTGTCAGTGACAACAGCAGCAGCCGGGCTGTCAGTGGTCGCGGCGTCGACGTCGGCCATGAAGCGTTTCATGCGGTTGCCACCCAGGTCAACGGTGTCTCGGCGCCCGCATCAAGGATGCCGGCGCCGAGCGAGCGCCGCGAATCCAGCGCAGGTATTGCCTCGAATCCAGGGTAGCTGACAACCACGACCATGCCGGAGATTGGTGAGCGTTTGGTGTTGGAGGCGGTTGAGCTGCTGAGCTTGCGGGCTCAGCGTGAGGGCGGTTGGTGTGCGGCGCAGATGCGCGTGGATCAAGGGCCATCGGCGTATAAAGGGCGGCATTTGACGGTGTCTGGGGTGATTCCTGGGGCGGCTGAGGGACGTTGGTATGCGGTGGAATTGAGTTACGCGCCGCATGCGACGTATGGTCCGCAGTGGCGCATTGAACGCGCGGTGCCCTCAACGCCGATGACCCCGAAGGCGTTGGTGGCGTATTTGGCGGGGACGATTGAGGGCATCGGACCCAAGCGTGCTGGTGATTTGGTGGCGCGTTTTGGTGATCGTTTGCCGGCGGTGCTGAGTGCGCCGGATGCGGAGCAGCAGTTGATCGCTGCCAGCATTTTAAAAATAAAAGTGATTCGAAAATTACTGTTCGCTTGGCAGGAGGTGCGCGAGCAGGCGCGGATCGATGTGACGTTGTTGGATGCGGGCTGCACGATGGGACAAATTGGGCGGATTCGCACGCGTTTTGGTCTGGCGTTGGCGCAGATATTGGCGGTTGATCCGTATCGTTTGGTCAGCGTGCGCGGTGTGAGTTTTACTCAGGCTGATGCGGTGGCGCGGGCGCTGGGCGTGGCGTTGGAGCATCCGCGTCGAATTGCAGCGGCCGCCGTGCATGCGCTGAACGAAGCGGCTGACGACGGACATTGCTGGACGTTGTGGGGCGCGTTGGTGACCGAGGTCGCGCAGCTGTTGGCGTTGTCGCCAACCACCGTCGAGACCCAGCTCGCGCCGCAAGTTTCTGGCCAGAACAATGACGAAACGCTGGTCGTACGCGATGTTCAGCAACGCTGTTGGTTGCGCGGTTTGTGGTTGGCGCAGCAAAACGTGGTGCGGGTAGTGGCGGAGCGTTTGGCCACGCCGCGCGAATTGGGCGTCGCCCATACGGCGCTGACACCGGTTAACGGTTTGGTATTAACTGACGAACAAGCACATGCGGTGGCTGGGGTGATCGGACATTCGTTAGTGGTGCTGACTGGCGGGCCGGGCACCGGAAAAACCACGGTGGTGAAGTCGATCTTGGCGACGGTGTGTGCGCATCTGGCGGCTCCGCGAATTTTTTTGGCCGCGCCCACGGGCAAGGCCGCGCGGCGTTTGAGCGAGAGCACGGGCATCGCAGCGACGACGATTCACCGCTTGTTAGAGTGGGCGGAAGACGGACCGAAACGCACGGCAGATAAGCCAATCGCGGCGGACGTGATCATAATAGATGAAGCGAGCATGTTGGATCTGACTTTGGCGGCGGCGTTGTTGGTCGCGTTGCCGCCCGCTTGTCGTTTGGTGTTGGTCGGTGACGTCGACCAATTGCCACCGGTGGGTCCAGGTCAGATTTTGGCCGATTTAATCGCGGGTGGCGCCGCAACGTATCGCCTGACGGCGGTCCATCGTCAGGCGGGTGGATCATTGATTTTGTCTGCGGCGCACGCGGTCAATCACGGTCAGTCGCCCATCAGTGGGCGCGATTTTGCGCATGACGATTTGTTCATTATTCCGCTTGATGATGAAGAAGCGATCGTCGAACGCGTGGTGCGCATGGTGACCACGACCATCACGGCGCAGCGTGGAATCGCAGCGGCAGACATTCGCGTGTTGGCTCCGGTTTATAAAGGCGCGTGTGGCATTGATGCGCTGAATGAACGCCTGCGCGAGCAGCTCAATCCAGCAGGTCCGCAGACCAGCGAAATTATTCACGGTGAGCGCTTGCTGCGCACCGGCGATCGTTTGGTGTGGTTGACCAACACGCCCGAGCACGGCTTGGTCAACGGCGAGGAACTGTTGCTGAGCGGTATCGTGCGCACACCCAGCGGGACCAAGGTGGAGTTGACCACCGACGACGGCAAACGCCTGACGCTGCCGCTGAATGAAGTCGACGCGCGCTTGGCCTATGCGCTGAGCGTGCATAAATCGCAGGGCAGTGAATACGCGGCAGTCATCTTCGTTCTGCATCGCAGCGCGTGGCCATTACTGGAGCGGCGTTTATTATACACCGCCATTACGCGCGCGAAAAAACTTTGTTTGTTGGTGGGCGAAGAACGCGCATTGCGGCGAGCGGTTACCAACGCCGAAGCGCAAATTCGCCGCAGTGGTTTAGCAGAGGATTTGCTGCTGATGTCCTTCTGATGTCCGATGTCCGATGTCCGATGTCGATTTTACATGACATCGTCAATTGAAGGATTGAACGCGGTCAAAAAAGACATCGGACATCGGACATCGGACATCGGACAGACGATGTTGCCCCTTCGCTCAGCGCTCCACACTGCTCGTCCTATGCGTTACCGAATTCCTGGATCGACCACCAATCTTGGCCACGGCTTCGACTGTCTTGGCATGGCTTTGGGCGTGGCAAATACCATTTGCGTCATGCCCAGTGCCGATGACGTGATCCAGGCACCCGATGCGTCGGATGATGGCTTGGGACGAATGGCCGCCGCCGTGCGCGATGCGTGTGCCGCCCGTTGGCACGTTCGTTTACCTGGATTTACCGTCACGATTGCAGGCGATGTGCCGCAAGCTCGCGGTATGGGAAGTTCGTGTACGATTTTGTTGGGCGTCGCGGCTGCTTGTCAGCGGCTGGCTGGACGCGCGTTTGAACGTCAGGAACTGCTGGAAATCGCGGCCGAACAAGAGGGCCATCCAGACAACGCCACGGCTTCATGCATGGGCGGTCTGACGATTGCTGCGCAACTACCTGACGGCCTACGTTGGCAACGCTTTGACGTGCCCACGGAGCTGGTCGCGGTGGTCGCGATTCCGCCGTATGAAGTCAAAACCAGCGAAGCGCGGCGAATTTTACCGCCCACGCTGACCCGCGCAGAATCTATTATCGCCTTGCAACGCAGCGCGCTCATTACCGCCATGTTTGCCACGGGGCAGATTGCTGAACTTCGCGGTTTGTTCGATGATGCTTGGCATGAACATCACCGCACGGCGTTGAATCCTGGTCTGACGCAAGCGCGTCAAGCAGCGGCACATGCGGGGGCGATCGGCACGGTTTTATCCGGCAGTGGCAGCACCGTTCTGAGTTTTGCCCACGTCGATCATGCGCCTGCGGTTGCTCGCGCCGTGAAAGAAGCATACACGCAGTTGCATATCGCGGTGCAGATGCGCGTCGTGCCCTTCGACAATACGGGAATCACGCCAGTCGGCGACTAACCCTAAAAGCGGACTTACGATATCTTCTTCATCGCCAATAACCGTTTCGCTTCTTCTAATAAAAACTTCGCGTCCATGAATGGTTCGAAGCTGATGTCCTGCCAGCGGACCAAGCCCTCGGCATCAATAAGAAAGGTGCCGTGCAAGGCGCTCTTTTCGAAATCATCAAATGCACGATAG
>JANMYZ010000111.1:0-2481 GCA_031382605.1 Planctomycetota bacterium
GCCGTGCGGCGTTCTGCCGCAGCGGCGACGACTGCGCCAACGGTTAATAAATTTTGCAATTCCCATCCTTCGCGATGGCGGAATTCACCGCGCGCTTGATGGCGCAACCAAAAAGTCAGCGTGCGCCGCGCGACGGCCAAATCTGCGCCAGTGCGTTCAATGCCAACCTGACGCCACATCAATGAGCGGACGCTGCGTACCAAGTCTTGCACATCGAGTCCGTCCGTCGCCGGATCGGGCTTGGGTACCACAATCCGCCGCCGACCAGGAGGACCACCCGCGCGACCAGCAACGCGTCCAGCGCGCACGCCCATCACTAAGCCTTCAAGCAAACTGTTCGACGCTAAACGATTGGCACCGTGCAAACCCGTACAGGCCACTTCGCCAGCAACCCACAAACCGGGTAAGGACGTCGCGCCATCTTTATCGCTGACCACACCACCGCAGTGATAATGCGCGCTTGGATGAACCGGAATCCATTCTCGCGCGATGTCGATGCCGAACTTTGCGCAAGCTTGCGTGATGGTGGGAAAACGCTCACTCAAAAATGCGCTACCCAGGTGCGTTGCATCCAGCCACACATGTGGAAAGCCAGAGCTACGAATCTGTCCGAGGATTGCGCGCGTCACCACGTCACGCGGTGCGAGTTCCGCTTCTGCATGCAGCGCAGGCATGAAGCGTTCGCCCGCGCTATTTTTGAGGTAAGCCCCCTCACCACGCATGGCTTCGGTGATGAGCAAGCGCGCGCCACCGGCAATATAGAGCGTGGTCGGATGAAATTGCATGAACTCAACATCAGCAACTTGCGCACCAGCGCGGTAAGCCATGGCCAAACCATCGCCGGTGGCAACGGCGGGATTGGTGGTTTCGCGCCACACCCATCCGCATCCGCCAGTGGCCAACACCACGGCACCCGCCAGCGCGGCGACTAATTCTTCGCGACGATGAAACAGCACGCCAACGACGCGTCCGTCGTCGCACAACAGATCAATAACAAAAGCGTGTTCGACCACCGTAATCAGCGGATGATTGCGTACCGCTGCAGCTAAACTGCGGCCCACTTCAGCACCGGTCGAATCTCCGTTGGCATGTAAAATTCGCCGAGCGCTATGACCACCTTCGCGCGTCAATGATGGCTGACCATCACCGCCCATATCGAAATGGCAGTCATATTTGCGGAGAAAATTAATCGAATCCTCGGCGTCGCCAAGAATACTGCGTACCACCGTTTCATCGCACAAACCAACTCCAGCTTGCAGGGTATCGCGCACATGAAGTTCGACATCGTCGCTCGCTTCACGCTCACCATCCGCCAGCACCGCCGCGACGCCACCTTGAGCGTAGACCGTATTGCTTTCACCCAGATCGATTTTCACCAACAGCAAAACCTCGCTGCCCACATCAGCAGCAGCCAAGGCCGCTGTGAGACCCGCCACGCCTCCGCCAACCACCAACACATCCGCTTCCAAATGCGGACGACGACGAAGGTCAAATCCCACCAAATGCGGCGGCGCCCATGGACCGAATGCGGATACCGTCTGCATGACAAGATCGTGCGCCGCTGTTCGCACGCCGCCAGTGGGGAAGCTTCGTGCTCCCACTTCATATCACCGCAAAGCCGCAAAGAACGCAAAGTGAAGTCGAGAGGGCAAACTTAGCCTTTATTGCGACGAAAATGAAATGCGTCAGAAACCGGCGTATCCTCGATGAAACCCTTGGCAGCGGCCGTCGGCGACGCACCATCCGCGCATGCCTACCATCGCCGAACTCGCACACACATTCTCCATTCCCGGGATCGTCAGCATCACTGCTGGAGAAGGCGGTCTGCCACGGGTGGAAGTCACCAATCGCCACGCGAGCGCGCATATCTATCTGCATGGCGCTCACGTAAGTCATTTTCAAACCATCGGCAATCAGCCACTCATATGGATGAGTGCGCGCAGTTTGTTCACCCATGATAAAGCCATTCGCGGCGGAGTTCCGATCTGCTGGCCATGGTTTGGTCCGCATCCCAGCGATGTCAGTAAACCCGCTCACGGGTTTGCGCGTTCGCGCGACTGGACCGTCATCGAGACCGCAACGCTGCACGACGGACGCACTCGTATCGTCATGACCCTGAGCAGCGATGCCGCGACTTTGCTGCTGTGGCCTTATGCGTTTGTCCTGCGCTACACGATTACCATCGGTCAAACCCTCGAATTAGATCTGCGCGTCGACAACCTCGGCGATCAACCATTCGTTTTCACCGAAGCCTTGCATACCTATCTGACCGTCGGCGACGTGCGACAAATCCGCATCAGCGGTCTGTCGGGAACGACCTATGTCGATAAGGTCAGGCAATCACAACGTTTCACCGATCACAGCGACATTGTTTTCACCGATGAAACCGACCGCGTGTATGTGAACACCACCAGCACATGCACCGTCCACGATCCGCTGCTGACACGCAACATTGTCGTGAGCAAAACCGGATCGCAGGCC
>JANMYZ010000165.1:0-4673 GCA_031382605.1 Planctomycetota bacterium
TCGACGTTCCGATTACCGTCGGCACCACGGTAAAAGCAGGCGATATCTTGTTTCGCATGGATGATCGAGCATTGCAGGCGCAGTTGGTCGGTGACGAAGCGGCGGTATCAGCTGCCAAAGCCCAGCGCGATCGTCTGATCGCTGCGCCACGAACAGAAGATGTGCCGGTCGCCCAGGCGCGCGTTGCTGAAACCGTTGCCGCAGCAGCCGACGCAAAACAGCAATTGGCCTTGGCGGAAAGCGTCACGGTTCAAGGCGCTATTAGCGTTGATGATTTGAGTCGTCGTCGTTTTGCACTTCAGGCAGCAGAGGCTCGCGCGGCCCAAGCGCAGGCTGAATTTGCGCGGGTGAAGGCGGGAACCTGGGCACCTGATCTGGCAGTGGCCACCGCGCAGCTCGCGCAAGCAGAAGCAAAAGCTGCTGCAACGCGCGTTGAACTGCAGCGCTTGAAGGTGTGCGCTCCGCGTGCGGCTGAAGTTTTACAGATTCGCATTCGGGCCGGAGAATTTGCGCCCGCTGGCGTGACCACGACGCCACTGATGCTGTTGGGTGATACGAGCACGCTGCATGTTCGCATTGATATCGACGAGAACGATGCCTGGCGTCTGAAGCGCGATGCGGCAGCAGAATGTTATGTGCGTGGCAATAATCGTCTGCGCACCGCGCTGCGTTTTGTCCGCATGGAACCCTACGTTGTGCCCAAACGTTCACTCACCGGCGACAGCATAGAGCGCGTGGATACCCGTGTTTTACAGGTTATTTACGCCTTCGATCCGAAAGGCCTGCCGGTTTATGTGGGACAACAGGTTGACGCTTTTGTTGAAGCCGCAGCGGTAGAGCTGCCGCCAGCGAAGGCGGCAGCCACGGTGATACCATGAGCAAATGTATGGCGGTCGTCACCGCGCTGATCGGCTTCGTTGGTTGTACGGTTGGGCCAGATTATCGCGCGCCAGCCGTCAGTGCCCCAGCGACGTGGGATAGCTCAGCGCCAGCAGCTTCAGCGCCAGCAGGCGCGGTCGCGTTGGAGCGTTGGTGGTTAGCGTTGGGCGACACGCAATTGGATCGCATGGTTCACGATGCGATCACAGAAAATCACGATCTACGTATTGCCACCGCGCGTCTGCGCGAAGCCCGCGCAGCGCTCGGGCTGGCGGAGTCGGCTGATAATCTTCACGTCGATGCGGTCGGCGGCATTGAGCGAAATCGTGCCAGCGCCGATCGCACACAGGGTTTTGGCGACACCTATAACACGCTGTACCGCGCCGGTTTTGATGCGGGCTGGGAGATCGATCTCTTTGGCGGCACGCGGCGTGGGGTCGAGGCCGCAGTTGCCGATCTTTCAGCGCAGGGCGCCGTATTGCGCGATGTGCACGTCAGCGTCATCGCCGAAGTCGTGGTCGCGTGGTTGGATTTGGCGGCAGCGAATGAACGTTTGGAATTATCACGCGCCACCGTTACCAGTCAGCGCCAGACGCATGATTTGGCGGCCGCACGTTTTACCGCAGGCCTGGTCGGCACCGCTGATTTAGCCGAAGCGGAAGCACAAATTGCTCAGGCTGAAGCGCAGATCCCGGCGTTGGAGTCGCTGAAATCACAAGCGTTCGTGCGTCTCGGCGTCCTCACTGGTCGGCGGATTGATGCGATTCGTGCGGCGGTGACGGCGCCAACGCATATTCCTCAACCGCAGGATGTATTGGCCATCGGCTTGCCGAGCGAGCTGGTGGCGCGGCGTCCAGATATCGCTCAGGCCGAGCGGAATCTTGCGGCCGCGACCGCGCGCATCGGTCAAGCCAAGGCAGAATGGTTTCCGCGTTTTTCTCTGACCGGCAGTTTCGGCTATGAAGCCAATAGCGGAGGAAATTTTGTCAGTAAACCCAATCAATTCTGGTCCATCGGCCCGTCCGTGCGTTGGCCCATCTTGTCCGGCGGACGCATCCGCGCCAACATCGCCAGCGCAGATGCGCGTGCCGAACAAGCCGCCATCCGTTACGAACAAGTGGTGTTGTTAGCCTTCGGCGAAGTCGAAAACGCGCTGGTATCATTAGTGCGAGAACAAGAACGCTTACGCAGCTTAGATGCGGCGCTCGTCGCGCAGAATCGCGCCTTGGCCGTCGCGCAAGAACGCTTTACGCGCGGCCTTGATACTTACGAAGGCGTGCTGCGGGCCCAGCGTTTGCTGATCGACTTGCAAGACCGCGTAGTTTTATCACGCCGCGCCGCCGGCCAAAACGTCGCCGCTCTAGCGAAAGCCCTTGGCGGCGGCTGGAGCACCGCGCAGGAACCGATTAAATAGTAGCGACGTAGTTCTCTCCTAAACTCAGCAAGAGACAGAACACAGAGACCCAGAGCACCAGAGCAGAGAGAAAAATAGACTTACTTGATCACCCAAAAGTGCTCCGATGTTTCGGAGTGCTGTCTGGTTTCTTTCTCTGGCGCTCTGTGTTCTATCACTGCGTTTGGGTTCATAATTCAGTCGTTTATTTGACCACTAAACACACCAAGTCGCCTTTGGCGTTGCGGCAATAAATTCGTCCATCGGCTATGGCAGGACTGGTCCAGCATTTGCCGCTCAGGATTTGCGAGCGTGAAATTTCCTTGAAGGCAGCGGGCGTAGCGTCGGCAATCACCAGTTCTCCTTTTTCGCTCAGAATCACCAGCTTTCCATTACAGGCAGAGAGCGACCCTTTGCCGAGGGTTCCTTGTTCCCACTTCACTTGTCCGGTCGCCCAGTCGAGGCATTTGAGCGTGCTCATGTCGAAGCCATAGAGGCTATCCGCAATCAACACGCAGCCGTTCATGTGATTTTTCATATTCTTGTTGCGCCAGACTTCTTTTGGCTGGCCGCTGATATCAATCAAACCACAGCCATATTCATAGCCGGTGGACACAAATACCTGTGAACCAAACGCAATCGGATCGGCGGAGTTGATTCCGTAGTTCGTCGTCCATGGAAAGCTCCACAGCTTCTTGCCGCTGCCGGCATCGACTCCCGCAAGAGCATCTTTGGTAAACATCAACAGTTGAATTTCTTTGCCCACCGTGATCGGAACCGGCGTGGCGTAACCCGCCGCGTCAGCTCCAGATTTCCAGATCAATTTTCCGGTGGTGGTTTCGAACGCGCTGCCATAGCTACCGATATTAAGGAATAACCCACGACCAATGACGGTGGGCGATCCTGAGAAACCCCATTGAGGTTTTTGCGCCCCAAGTTCTTGCGCAATATTTTTCTGCCAAATGACTTTACCAGATTTGGTGTCGAGAGCGGCGGTGAAGCCGTCTTTAGCCATGATAAAAACCGTTTTCCCAGCAATGGTTGGCGTCGCGTTCGGCCCGCCTTCATACAAATTCGGATCAAGCTTTTGCGCATAGCTAAACGTCCACATGGATTTGCCACTTTTCGCATCAAGGCAATGCAGCGTATCTTGATCGTTGGCGTTACCGCTGGCGTAAACCAAACCATCTGAAATCGCCATCGACGAAAAACCGATACCAAGCTTAGCCTTCCAAAGCATTTCAGGAGCATCGGCGCCGAAGGTCAGTTTTTCAGGAGAAATACCATCGCGATTGATGCCGCGATACTGCGGCCACGTATCAGTAATGACGGCAGTAACCGACCATGCAGGCGCCATCACGGCGAGAGCAAGAAATGAGGAAGTGGCGAGGACCAACAGGTAAGAGCGAATCATAAGACCTCCACGAAGAGGCGAATCCATAGCACTCTTTTGTCGCAGAGGAATGTCTGAAGCGAAGCCCCTGCAATCCTCGTCGATAGTTGATTCCACCAGCACGAAGCCGTTTCAAACCAAAATAACAGACCCGACCAAGCGTCCACTTATTGGCACCGACTTCCCAAAAAATACCACCACCGTCGGTTCGTACGGTGGTAGCTCATGGCGGGCCACACCCGACGTCAGTCGAACCCCGTACTCGCGATCGTAATCCCAGTCTACGAAAGACTTAGGTCGACGAGTGGGATTGAGGTCAAAATCGGTCAACCACCAGATTTGGTGGGGTTTTCTTGTTGGCTTTCGAACCAGACCGAATCGACGGTGAAGCTTTTCTTCCGTTGTAGTCGGGTGACGGCTTGGCGGATGCTGCACGGGAAGCTCACCCCAGAGCGGTTCGCGGCACGCGCCGAAGCGTGGGCCAATCAGGCAACCTCGGCCATGGTGGCCGGGGAGGTCGCGCCATGACACGTCGCCTCCACCCCAAATATTGTCAGATCACGCCCAGTCTCTTGGCGGAGGCGGGGGGTATTGTCGTCTTGCTACTCACGCGAGCGAAAGGCGAACGAAGCGCATCCGTGCGCCGGGTCGCCCTGGCGTTGGAAGCGCTCCGTCAGTCGGACGAGCTCGAGACTGATGAAGCAATCTTCAACCTACTTGGAGGGGGAAAGCCTGAGGACCTACGCTTCGCCAAGTGGGCGTTGAGTGATTCCTCGCTCTGCCAACCGCTGTGGTTAAGAAACGGCGACGTGCCAACCGACTACCAGACAAGCGAAGTTTGGCATTCATCAGAAGCGCTGTGGGATCAAGGAATCGAACCCACTCCGGACCTGATCCGCCAAACGGTTCGTCTCCCTCGCAAGTTGATCGCTCAGATCCTGCGTGATCTCTACAACGATCCGGGAATGGAGGGCCAGTCATGACCCGGCGCCCTCCACTCACTATTTT
>JANMYZ010000244.1:0-11131 GCA_031382605.1 Planctomycetota bacterium
AAAGCGAATCGTCACTAAGAGACTGTCTGGAAAGGCAGTTTTAACAGGAGGGCGCAGAGGCGCAGATGGGTGATCGGGTGGGAGGTAAAATGAGAAAGACCCGAATGCGTCATCGAATTTGCTGGTTCTTTTCCTCTGCGCCTCTGCGCACTCTTGTTCAATTTTTCGTTTCCAGACAGCTTCTAAGCGGTCAGCCGTTCGCGTTACTCGTCGCCTTGGCGATGGTCGGCTGAACGCTGGCGAGACGAGCAAGAAATGGTTCGGTCAGCGCTTTGGATTTGCGCTGGATCGCCCGCATCACATCGACTCCTGCAACCTGGCCGTTCATGCGGTTGCTCACCAGCGCCGTGAGGTGCTTCCATAGTTCGTACGTCATCAGCACATCGGCCAGCGCGCGGTGCGCCTGCATGTCGGCCGGCTTGGCGAGGTTGAGCACGCGGGCCAACGTGCCGAGCTGATGATTCGGCGCCCGCTGAAGCAGGCGTCGAGCCAACATCAGCGTACACACAAATGGACGTTCATGCCGTTGCCCGGCGAGGCCCATTTCTGCCGCAAAAAAGCGCTGATCGAACGACGCATTGTGAGCAACGCAGGCGTGTTCGCCAAGGAACGCGCGCAGACGCGGCATCACCGACTCAGGCCGTGGTTTGCCCCGAACCATGGCGTTGGAAATTCCCGTTAGGCTGGTGATAAACGCTGGAATGTACACGCCCGGATCCATCAGCTGCGAAAACGTGGCGGTGATTCCGTCGTCGCCGATCACGACGGCGGCAACCTCAATGATGCGATCCGTTCCCGCGCTCAAGCCAGTGGTTTCGAAATCAATGATGGCGATGGCGGTCACGAAGAAATCCGATCAGCGGTATGGAACAGAACCATGAAAAAATAGACCCACCGTTTTTTTCTACACGAAGATAGGTCATAAACGATATTTTAAAAAGTCATGGCGTTAGTCGCGTCAATTCCTGCATTTGTTGAGCAAAATGTTGGAGTTGTTTGGCGCTGGCAACTTTTGACGGGTCGTGCCCAGGGATGGCTTGGTAGGCGGGGATAGATTCGCCAAGATCGCGCTCGACTTCGGCAAAACAGCTGCGCGCCTGGGTGAGGGTGTTCATGCGGCCAGCGAGAGTGGCAGCATTATCATTTAAGCTGGGGCGCGCTTGTTTGGCTAAGTGAAGGCCATCAGCGAAACGTTGTTCGCTGGCGGTCAGACGTTGTTCTAAAAGGCTGCGTACACTAGTTGCCGGAGCGGCAGTCGTCACCGATTTATTGGGAGAAGATGCGACGGGTGGAATGCCATGATTCGTTGATGTCGGCGCGGTCGTCGTTGCCGGAGTGTTATTTTGAGCATTCCACCACGCCTCACCGCGCTCGACCATTCCGCCTGGGCCCCACAACGCTTGGCCAGCTTGGTCGGCTATTTTTTTGGCATCATTGGCAACGTCAGCAAAAGGATCGCCACCATTTTGGCCAACCGGTTGCGGCGACCACCATGCGGAATCAAGCGGATGAAAGCTCCAGGTGCCGCTGACGCGATGCTGAGCCAGAGTTGCCCACGCCAGCGCACCGACGATGGAGACTAAGATAAAGGCGATCAACAGTTGGCTGAGTACGCCAGCATGACGTGACGTATTCATGGGATGAATGCAGGCGCTGGGCCATCCGCTGGCGCTGGTTCTGCCTCTGCAGCCGGCGCTGGTTTTGCCTCCGCACCCGGCGCTGGTCTATTCAAGAGCGCCATGATGTTGGCCACGGTTTGATCCGCGTCTTGGCCAATTAAATTTTCGACGGCCAGTACGCGACCGTCAGGACTAATTAAAATAGCGGCAGGAATACCGTCGACGTGCCAAGCGTCATCGACCTCGCTGTCCCAGCCCAGGCTATCACCGACAATCGGATAGGTGATTCCCATTTTAGCGATGAAGGCTGGTAAATTGGGCATGGTCTGTTTGTTATCGAGGGTCACGCCAATGGTCAGCACGCCGAGTTCTTTCAATTTCACCGCTGCGCCAGCAACAATGGGGGCAACGGCTTCGCAGGGTTTGCACCAGGTCGCGAAGAAATCGACCAGCACCGGTTTGCCAGCTAGGCTGGTAAGATCAAAGCCCACGTCTTGGCCGTCGACACGATTCAGTTTCAGCGGTGGCGCTGCTTGGCCGATGAATTTCTCATTGCCAGACATCGCAGAATCGAGCAGTTGTGTCGCTGCGGGATCTTTGCGGTCCTGCAACCAGGCTTGCACGGCGTCAGATTTGGCCCCGCCTTCTTCCATCGCCAGCATGCGCAACGCATAAACGGGAACGCGATCAGCGGGTGGTTTTTCAGCCAGCAGTTTCAGGGCGTCATCCAAATGGTGGAGCACGACGCCAACCGCGTCGCGGTAGGATTCTTGCGCGGGCGTGAGTATTTTTCCCGCTTCGCCATCGGCAGGTTTCGCTGGCAGGGACTTGCGCAGCTCTGCGCGCATCGCAGCGAAGTCGCTCTGCAAACGCTGAGCTTCAGCCGTATGCGCGCGCGCCAGCACCGCTGGGCCAAGGTCGCCAAATGGCACCAGGCTTTCGATGACGCCGCCGACGTCTTGGGGTTTCTCTGCGGTTTTCCAACTTAATTGCCAGGTCGCAATCCAGGCCAAGCCAGCGCGTTCTTTTAATGTCGTGGTCGCGTCTTTGGCTGCGAGTACGCTTTGCAAAGTGGTACGCGCGTCGTTTACCCGTCCTGCGTCAAGCCACGCTTCGGCGCAGGCGGTGCGCAATTCCAGCATTTCTACGGCTGATAGGCCAAGGTTTTCCTCAAGCAAAGCGGCGATCGCTTGTGCCCGTGCGGGATTTTCTGGCTCGCTGATTTCATCCGGCTTCAGTCCGCTGACGACTTGCTGCAGAACGTCGTCGACGGTGACGGCGGGTAGCGAACTCTGGGTGCTGACAGCACTCAGAATCAGCAACGGGAGCAGAGCAGCGGAGAGGAGGCTTGGTCGCATGGCGGGGAGCATGGGAGGGCAGATCGCGGTGGCAGCTGTTTTCCGGACTTTCTCCGACGGGCGTCAAGGACGCTGTGACGTGGGCTCTTCGAAGTGCACGTCGGCCCGCTCGGCGAAGCGCTTCCGCATCACCTTGATGGCTTCCGGATTGTCATCGATCAGTAAAAAACGCCGGCCAAGCGCAAGCGCGGCGGCGCCAGTGGTGCCGCTGCCAGCGAAGAAATCGAGCACCAGGGCGCCTGGACGCGATGACGCAGCAACGATACGGCGCAAAATGCCGAACGGTTTTTGGGTTGGGTAGCCGGTCTTCTCGCGCGAGTTGGTCGGCACAATGGTATGCCACCACGTATCGGTGGGCAGCTTGCCGCGTGCGGCTTTTTCTTTGCCGACCAGCCCGGGTGCCATGTAAGGCAAACGGTCGACTTCATCAGTATTGAAATGGTACTTCGCTGGATCTTTGACGTAGACCAGGATGTTGTCGTGCTTGGTCGGCCACTTCGATTTCGAACGCGCGCCGTAATCGTAAGCCCAGATGACCTCATTCAAAAAACAGCGGCGCGTAAAAATAGTATCGAGCAATATTTTGCAGTAATGCACTTCGCGATAATCGATATGAAAATAAAGGGTGCCATGCGGAGCGAGTAGGCGATGTGCCTCACGTAATCGCGGTTCCAGGAAGCCAAGAAAATCATCGAAGCGATCATTATAAGCGCTGCCGCCCATATCGGTGCGCGTATAGGTGGCGCCGTGAAAACCGACTTTCCCTTCAGCGGAACGCACCGCTTTTACCACCCGCCGTTCCATCTGTTTGCCGGTATTAAACGGCGGATCGATATAGATCAGATCAGCGCAACCGTCCGGTAACGACTGCAGAACCTCAAGGTTATCGCCCAAGATAACGCGTCCGACGTCATTTAAAGTCTGTTGTCTGCTGGTGGTATTCATTCGTATGTCTTTCGTATGTCCGATGTCCGACGTCATTTCGCGGCAAAAGTCAATCACCCATCACGCCCGATCCCAAAAGACATCGGACATCGGACATCGGACATCGGACATTTATTGAGTGAGCGCTTTCCGCCAGCGCGCGACCCAGGTTGCGGCGATGGGGCTGATTTGATCTTCAATCAGATTGCCACGGGCGCATTCGAAGGCTTGCCGCAGTTCGCGGATTTGGCTGCGTGCACGATTTAATCGCTGCGACAGTTCGCCGTCTTCGACTCCATCAAGGTAGGCATCCGCCAACGTTTTAAGATCTTCGTCGAGCCAGGCCCGGCCCAGCGCTTTGGCGCCGACGCGCATGGGGTGATCTTTTGAAGACGGTTTCGGCTTGGCAATTTCAACGAACGGCACGGGCGCTTCTTTGGTGTCGAGCACCAGCGCGCAGGCATGCGTCAGGTTCACCAGCACCGCGCCAGGCTCTGCGCCAAGAGCGAGCCAACCGCTGCGCATTCCGGCGACGGTGCCGCGCACGACTTGGCCATTGCTGAGATGAGCCGTCACGCTGCGGCCAGGAATCAGTTGAGAAAGTGGGTCGTCCATGGGCGTGGGAGAATCGTCATCATCGGCGGCGGGCAAGACCCAGCCCTTCGCTGCGAAAAAAAGCTGGCTGACGCTATCGCCCTGCAAGCTTGGTTCTTCTGCGTTGACAGCCTTGGTTGATCGGCCTATGACCCCGCCACGCACGATGAGTCGTGCTGACGCTGGTGGTGGTTAGGCGCTGGTTTCGACTGCGGTCGACCTCCTCCCGACCAAGCGTCTCTCCCACCCACAATTCGGTTTTTCTCGCAGGTTCGTACTGCGGCCCCGATTGTGTTCTGCCCTCATTCTCTCTGTTACTTTCGGGGCTTAATGCCGGCTGAAACGCTGGTGGTCATCGACGGCCACTACTACGCCTACAGATTCTTCTTCGGCATGCCGCCGCTGACCGGTCCCGGTGGGCGGCCGACGGGCGTGACGTATGCCTTCGCCAATTTGGTGCGCGATCTGCGGCAAAATCCGTTGGTCACGCATCTGGCGTGCGTGTTCGACGTCGGCGAGAGTTTTCGCAATGAGATCTTTGCTGAATACAAAGCGCATCGCGATCCGATGCCTGATTTGTTGGCAGCGCAGTTCGATGACATTGAAGAAATTTTGCGCGCCAGTGGCGTACCCATCATCAAGGCACCAGGCTTTGAAGCCGACGATGTGCTGGCGACTTTGGCCAAGCAGGGCGTGGCGGCCAATCTGAATGTGCGCTTGTGCACCAAAGATAAAGACATTGATCAACTGTTGAATGACCGCGTGCGGACGTGGGATCCGGGCAAAGATATTTTGCGTGGCCCGAAGGAATTGCTCGAAGAAAAAGGCATCACGCCGGAGCAGGTCATCGACTATCTGTGCATGGTTGGTGACAGCGCCGACAATGTCCCTGGGATCACCGGCGTTGGCCCTAAAACGGCAGCTAAGTTGCTGCAGGAATACGGCAATTTGGCAGCTGTGCTTGCCAACAGCGACAAGTTGAAAGGTAAGCAAAAGGACAACGTTGAGGCCTTCAAACCGAAGGCTGAATTAACCTGTCGTTTGATCCAATTAGCTGACGTTGCCGATTTGCCAGCGCTCGAAACCTTGCGTATCGACCGGAGTTTTCGCGGTGACGAAGCCGCGTTTACCAAATTCGGATTTAGTCGCGCACGGTTCTTTCCGGCGGAAGTCAAACCTGCCAGCGATGATGCGCCCTATCGCATTCTGTCATTGGCGGAGTTACCGGAGTTCATCGCGACCTTGCGTGCAGCCGGGCGTTTCGCTTTCGATACCGAAACCACCGGACTTGATCCGCTGACGGCTGAACTGGTCGGCATCAGCTTCGCATGCGGCGTCCCAGAAATACGCGCGGCGGCGTACCTGCCGGTGCGTGGATTGGATCACGCTTTGGTGCCGTGGGACGCGGCGCAGGCCTTGCTCGCGCCGTTATTTGTTGACGCGTCAGTGCACAAAGTCGCGCAGAACGCCAAGTATGATATTCGCATTTTAGCGCATCACGGCATCACCGTGCACGGGCTTGATGGCGATACCATGTTGGCCAGTTGGTTGCTCGATCCTGGCCGCGAAAGTCACGGCATTGATCATTTGACGAAGTCTTTTCTGGGCGAAGAAAAAATTGCCACGTCCCAAGTGGTTGATTTTACCGTTGGTCAAACCATGGCCGAAGTGCCGGTGGCGACGGTTGCCAAGTATGCGTGCGAAGACGCGCAATGTTGCTGGCGATTAGCTCAGTTATTAGAAGCCAAACTTGCTGAGCAGCAGTTGTTGGCGGTTTATCGCACGCAAGAAGTCCCCATCGCGACGTGCCTGGGGCGCATCGAAGACGCTGGTTTGTTGGTTAACTGCGAAACGTTAGCGGCCACGCAACGTCATCTCGAACAATACCTCACTGAGGTCACCGCCAGTATCCGCACGCATGCAGGCACGGCATTTAATCCCGCCAGTCCGAAGCAGGTGGCGGAATTACTGTTCACTAAGTTGAAGCTGCCGGTCATCAGCCAAACCAAGTCGGGGCCGTCAACCGATGCTGGCGTGCTCGAAGCCTTGCGTCATTTGCATGAAATGCCGGATTTGCTGCTGCAACACCGCATGTTGTCCAAATTGATCGGGACGTACTTGGCGAAATTGCCGACCCACATCAGTGCTGATGGTCGCATTCATACGCACTTCAAACAGACCGGCACTGAAACCGGACGTTTGTCGAGCGACACGCCGAACCTGCAAAACATTCCCAAGAAAAGCGATCTTGGCCGTGAGATTCGCACGGCTTTTATCCCAGCACCTGGCCGCATTTTCTTGGCCGCCGATTATAGCCAAATCGAATTACGCGTGCTCGCCCATTTGTCTGGCGACCCGACGTTGACGCAGGCATTTGAAAGCAACGTCGACATTCATCGTTTCGTCGCTGCGCAAGTCGGTGGCATTGATGAAGCCTCCGTCACGCCCAAACAACGTAACGCGGCCAAGGCGGTGAATTTCGGCATTATCTACGGTCAGACCGCTTTTGGTTTATCGCAGCAGCTTGGTATTGCGCGCGGTGATGCGCAGACATTTATCGACGCATACTTCGCTCGATTCAGTAAAGTGCGCGCTTACATCGCGTCGGTGATTGATGGCGCAGCGAAGTGCGGATACGCCGAAACGATTTCAGGTCGTCGCCGCCATGTACCACAGCTCAGCAGCGGCAATCGCAATGAACGTTTGCAGGGCGAGCGCATCGCGCTCAACAGTACCATTCAAGGAAGCGCAGCGGATTTGATCAAGTGCGCAATGCTGCGTTGCGAAACGATGCTTCCCGTTGGCGCACGTTTGGTGTTGCAGATTCACGATGAATTGCTGGTCGAATCCGATTTGGCAGTGGAAGAATCCGCTGCCGTCGCCCTGCGCGAGGCCATGACCGGCGCGTGGATTTTGAAGGTGGCTCTGGTCGCCGAAGTCAGACGCGGTGATAGCTGGTTTGCCGTGAGCTAACGCTCATCTTTCGTTCTTTCTTTCGTTCTTTCTTTCTTTCTCGCTCTTTCCCTCGCTCTTTCTCGTCTTTTGTCTTTCTACGTTTCCCACCTCGTCAACTGAATACCTCCATGAAAAAAGCTGATACCGACGTCGTCAAACCCAAGAAGCCAGGTCGTCCGAAGATCGTCAAGGCGGCTCGCAGTTCGCACGAAGATCAGGTCGACCATCTGCCTGCGATTGATTTCGACGCGCCGTCAGAAGCGGTTCGCCCAGGCCAACCACCAGCCGAGCCGTTACTGAATGTGCCAGCGGAAAAGCGCGTGCGCATCGGTATTACGGGTGAACCCGGTGCCGGTAAAAGTTCCCTTGCGCGTCAGCTGGGTGCGCTCGGTGGGACGTTGATTGATGTCGATCGTTTAGGTCATGAGTTGATCGAACATCCACGCCTTAAGCGCGATCTCGTGCACGCTTTTGGTGAAGATATCCTGACTGGTGATGGCGACATCAATCGCCGCGAACTCGCCGTTAGGGCTTTCGCTTCGGCCGAATCAACCGTCACGCTCAATGCGATTGTTCATCCGCCGTTGATCGCGTGGACCAAAGCGTTGGCAGCAAAAGCTGGCAACTTCGTGGTCATCGACGCGGGTTTGTTGCATGAACTCGGCTTGGCGGACGAATGTACCATTTCGATTTACGTCAAAGCCAGCCGCGACAATCGTATCGCTCGCGTTGGTGAACGTGGTTGGGACGAACAAGAATTGATGCGCCGCGAACAGGCCTTGGGCGACGCCGATGCTCGGCGCAAGAAGTGCAATTTGGCGGTCGATAACACCGGCGATCCTGGATTGTTGGGAGCTTACGCCAAAACGATTTTGGCGCGTCAAATCGGTTTGGATTTGTCCGCATTGAAGAAGCAGCTGCCGCCGCGCAGCGTTGAAACCACCGACAGCCAAGACGACGCGAATGATGATGCGTCATCTTCAGCCGACGACAGCAGCGATACCAGCAACAGTAACGGACCGACGAATGGTGCAGGCGATCGCGCGCCGCAGCATGAGCCACCGCGTCGCGGCGATCAACGTCCGGGCGACCGTCGTTTTGATCCGCGTCACCCGCATAATCGCCACGGTGGAAACCAGCCGCATCAGCAAAATCAGCCACCGCACCCGGCGCAACCACCGCACCCGGCGCAACCGCAGGCGAACGCTGAGGCGAATCGCGCAGTCGTGAAGGTGACGCTTGATGATTATTTGCGTCGTACGCTGCCGGATCTGCAAGCGGAAGCGGACAAGCTGGAAGTGCGCGATGTGAAATGGCAGAAGAAATACGATCTCATTTGTGAAATTCTGCGTCGTGTTGCGGCAGGTCGACAAGATGAAATCGTGGTCGAAGGTTATGTTGAACTCATTAAAGATCAGCAGGCTTTCATTCGTTCGCCGCTCAACAGTTACTTGGCGGTTTCCACCGACACTCTGATTACCAACGTACAAATTCGTCGTTACGGCCTGAAAGCCGGTATGCAGGTCAGCGGGACCGCGCGCGCGCCGCGTGGCAACGAACGGTGCCCACAGTTGTTGGCCATCAATACCGTGATGAACGAACCCGAAACTAATCGCACGGCGGTTCAGGATTTCGAGCACTTAGTGCCGTTGCATGCGCATGAACGTTTGTTCATGGAACTGCCCAATGATCCGACCGATTACTCGCTGCGCATCATCGATTTGGTCGCGCCGATTGGAAAAGGTCAACGTGGCTTGATCGTCGCTCAGCCGAAATGCGGCAAGACGGTCTACATGACCAAGATCGCCAAGGCCATCACCACCAATAATCCAGAAGTGGTATTGATCGTCTTGCTGGTCGATGAACGTCCGGAAGAAGTCACCGACATGCAGCGTAGTGTGCGTGGCGAAGTGGTGGCATCGACGTTCGATCAACCAGCGTCACGCCATGTGCAATGCGCTGAAATGGTGATCAATAAAGCCAAGCGCTTAGTCGAACGCGGCAAAGACGTGGTTATCTTGCTCGACTCGATCACTCGTCTGGCGCGGGCATATAACAGCGAAGCGCCGAACTCGGGCCGCATTCTGTCAGGCGGTATCGATTCCAATGCGCTGATCAAACCGAAGCAATTCTTTGGTGCAGCGCGAAAAATCGAAAATGGCGGCTCGCTGACCATTCTGGCGACGGCGATTGTCGATACGGGTTCGTTGATGGACACCGTGATCTTCGAAGAGTTCAAGGGCACCGGTAACATGGAGTTAGTGCTTGATCGACGCCTTGCCAACCGCCGGGTATTCCCTGCGGTCGACTGTGCTCAATCGGGCACGCGTAAGGACGAACTGCTGATCAAGAACGACGATGAACTTCGTCGCGTTTGGGCTCTCAGGAAATTCTTGGCTGAACGTAACGGCGCTGACGCGATTGAGTTCCTCAAGGGCAAGCTCAAGAACGTCAAAACCAATATCGAGTTCTTGCTCAGCATCGACCCGGACAAGATGAGTTCGTGGTAGGCTGTCGCTGAAAGCGCGGGGCAGCGCAGTGCATCGCCAGCATCTGCGTTGCGCTGCGTGCCTCCGCGTGCCTCCGCGTGCATTTCAGCGCGGAGCCAGGGTTACTTCCGCTTTTCTTTTTGCTGGAGTAACTCGGGTTTCTTTTTCTCCCACTTAGGATTCAGCTGCGCTTCCCAGATTTTCATATCGTCATACCAGCCGTATTGGCCGCCGACGATCAGGGTGAGGCGGTTCTTGTCGATATCCATGCCGTCTGCTTGCCCGTAGATGACGTACTGATCATCGACATTGGCGATCAGCTCGTTGCCGAATAATTCGATGGTCATGGTGTACCAGCGATCTTTGTCCCATTTCACGTTTATGTGATCGAGACGCTGACTTTTGGTGGTCGGGCCGATGCCGGTCATTTTCAATAATTCGAAACCGCTGTCGTTAATCATGACGCGGGCAACGTGTTCTTTGTCGGAAAAACCGAAGCCCATCCATGGGGCGCCGTTGTATTTGAATTTGCACTGCACGACGACGTTGTGCAGCGCTTTGCCGCCGATGTTCTTGGGGTCGAAGCCGATCTCAGGGTGGTGACCTTCCTCAGTTTTTTCCGCGACGCGCAGTTGATCACTAACAATTTGCCAGTCGCCTTTGTGCCAGCTTTTGCCCCAATTTTTCTGCCAGCTCACGGCGGTGAACGGTTCGTCGAGGATCATTTTGCCGAGTTGAGTCATCAAGAGTTTCGGACCGCTGGGTTCCTGGACCGGCTTCTTTTTCTCGGCGGTGAAGCCCGAAACGCACAGTAAGCAGGTCAGCATAAGAATGAAAAATGTCTTGGTCATGGAAGTTTCTCTTTCTGCTGGAACAGCATGGTTTTATTCCGGCTTGGCGTGAGCTGACCTTTCAGCGGGCCTTTCGGCCGCCCTTCGAGAGAGCGGGCGGGAGAGCAAGCGAGCAAGCGAGCACGCGAGGGGGCTAATGGCACGGAAGCGAGGCTCCTAAGTGAAGAAGCCCAAGTGACGCGCAATCGCGTTTAAAATCGATTGGCGAGGGGATCATTTGGCGATGAGGCCAGGGTTCTACGGCGAAGGCTCGCGATGGTTGCCACCGAGTTGGCTCCCCTTGCCCGATGCGGGTGCGACGTACTCTCCCGCGACCTCATCACCGCCCTTCGGAAAGCACG
>JANMYZ010000251.1:0-4698 GCA_031382605.1 Planctomycetota bacterium
GGAGGTAAGAGGAGGGAAAGGCTTATTCTCTCCGGCAAGCATCTTCCCCTCCTCCGATCTCTGCGTCTCCGCGTCTCCTGTTCGATGTTTTCTTCTTTGGCTGTCCAATGAGATTGAACCCACACGAAACACCGCAGAGCCCACTTTTCAAGTGATCACTAAAATGAGTGATTCGAAATTCGACATGACTTCTTGCTTTTCCTCTGGTGCTCTGGTGCTCTGTGTTCTGTCGCTGCATCAAGGTGTCATCAGCGAGGTGCGGAAAATCGAACGGCGTCTTGTGCATGCGCTGGTTGTCCCAGGATGCCGACCCATGTTGGACCTGACTACCTTGCCGCCGTTGCTCTTGCCGTCACCAACGCGGATGACGCTCACAGGCGGATTCGTCGCGGCTGGAGAACCCGAAGAGATTGGTGTTCAAGCGATTGAGCTAGCGGGGGCCGAGGCTTATCACCTCGCGATCACGACTAAAGGTATTCACTGGGCCTGGCGCAGCTCTGCTGGCAAACGGCATGCGGCAGCGACGTTGGCCCAACTGAAAGTACAATACGGCGATAAACTGCCGTGTTTGGTTATCAACGATGCACCGATTTTTTCCGTGCGTGGAGTCATGCTCGACATCAGCCGCGATCGGGTGCCAACCATGGCGCACCTGTTCGAGATCGTCGAACTGCTGGCTTCATGGAAGATTAACCACCTCCAGCTTTATACCGAGCACACGTTCGCGTACGCCGGTCATGATGAGGTCTGGCGCGATGCGTCGCCGATGACCGCCGAAGAAATTCGCCAGCTCGATAAATACTGCCGCGCTCGCGGCATTGAACTTACCGCCAATCAAAATTGTTTTGGTCACCTGTCGAATTGGTTCAAGCACTCGAAGTATGCGTCGCTTGGAGAAATCACTCCGGACGGATCGTGGGATTTCAACGGACTGGTCACGCGCAAAGGTGGTTTCAGTTTATGCCCATCCGATCCGCGCTCACTGGCTTTGGTGGAAGATCTGCTTGGCCAACTGCTGCCGAATTTTTCCAGCCCGTTGGTCAATATTGGTTGTGACGAAACGTTTGATCTTGGACAAGGACGTTCGCGCTATGAAGTGTCGCGTCGTGGCCGGGCTGCTGTTTACGCCGAGTTCGTGCGCAAAATTTGCGGCGTAGCGAAAAAGCTTGGGAAACGTCCGCAATTTTGGGCCGACATTGCGTTGGAACATCCGGAAGCCCTCACCGACTTACCGGAAAATCTCATCGGCTTGGCCTGGGGTTACGAACCCGACGCACCGTTCGCCAAAGGCTGTGATCACCTGCGCGCCAGCGGGCGCGACGTGTGGGTTTGCCCAGGGACATCCTGCTGGCGTTCGATCTTCGGCCGCACTAATGAACGACGCGAAAATATGCTGACCGCCGCGCGTGACGGTGCCAGCCATGGCGCCAGCGGATATCTGATCACCGCCTGGGGCGATTTAGGACATCGGCAACAATGGCCGATAACGCTGCACGCTTTGGCTGAAGGTGCTCATCGTGCATGGAGCGGCGAAGCGACTTACGATTCACGCGCATCGGCCTTGCATGCGTTTGGTGATCGTGAATTGGCGGTTGGCCTGTGGCTTGATGATTTGGGCAACGCCGATCTTTCGCTACGTGAGATTGGCGGACGTCCGACTGCCGAGGGCGCTGCCACACCGCTGCGAAATGCCTCGGCCTTATTCACCGACACCACCAAAACGTTTGGTGATCCGTGGTTGGCAGAGTCGCCAGAGTGGGAATCGCTGGCCCACACCATTGCTGGATTTCTTGATCTTGAGCGCCGTGGCGCGGTGGTTACCGACCGTTCAACGCCATTGATTCGCCGTGAACTTATTCACACGCTCTCGGTCGCGATGGCCGCGGCGACCCGCGCCATCCTTCGTCGTCAGTCATCACCAACCAAAGCTGAGCTAAAAAATTGCGCTGGGTTGTTCCGCGACGTTGCGACCCAACATCGCGAACTCTGGCTGCTGCGCTCTCGCCCAGGTGGTCTCGACAGCAGTTGTCGCCACTACGAAATCATCATCGACGAACTTGAACACGCCTGACCTCTGGATCTGACAAGACATGCCTAAAACACGCATCGGTAATATTCCTAAAGTATCCGTCAAAGCCGGAGAGCGGATAAAACCAGAACTCGCGCGCATGAGCCGCGTCGCTGGTCGCCATCCTGGTATTCGCAAAGTGGTTGGCTGCATGACCGGCACCAGCTTAGACGCCATTGATGTCGCGGCGCTGACCGTCGACGGCCATGGCTTGGACATGCGCGTGCAGGTAGAAACCCAGGCGACCTTGCCACTTGGCGCTTTAGGCCCACGCCTGCGCGCCATGGCTGAACAGCAGCCGATGACCGCTGGTGAGATCGCTCAGCTTGGCCATGATTTTTCGCGCTTGCATATCACCGCCATCAAAGGCGCGTGCGGTCGACAGAAACCTGATCTCATCGCGATTCACGGTCAGACGGTCTTTCATCAACCGCCGTTGTCGTGGCAGTTTTTAACTCCAGCGCCGATCGCCTGGGAACTCAACGCCAACGTGGTTTATGATCTGCGCGCGGCCGATATTGCAGCCGGTGGCCAAGGTGCGCCGATTACTCCGGTGGCGGATTGGATTCTGTTCCGTCACAGCAGCGAACGCCGAGCGATCGTCAATCTCGGCGGTTTCTGCAACGTCACCCGTCTGCCAGCGCACGACAACTACCGCCACCTCGACGGTGGTGATGTCTGCGCCTGCAATCAAATCCTCGATCGCATGGCGCGCGCTCTGCTGGAATTGCCCTTCGATCGCGACGGTCAAGTAGCCCTGCAAGGTCAAGTGAATGAAGGCGCGATGGCCGATCTGGTGCGCCAACTCGGCACGCAGGCCGATGCTGGATGCAGCCTTGGCACCGGCGACGAACTTGGTGATTGGGCAGGGCGTCATGCGCTCGAAGAAGTCAGCGATGCCCTGCGCACCGCCTGCGCGGCAATCGCTGAAGTTATCATTGCCAAGTGCGTTCCGACCGACCGTTTGGTGGTCGCCGGTGGCGGCGTGCGCAATCGTGCGTTGATGCAAGAACTGAAAGCCCGCTCGCCCGTGCCGGTCGTCACCAGCGATGAACTCGGCATTCCCGCGACGCTGCGCGAAGCTGCCTCGATGGCCATCCTTGGCGCGCTGTGCGAAGACGTGATTCCCATCACCATCCCGCGCATCACCGGTGTTTTACGTGCGCCGATTTCGGGAAGTTGGATCTTCGTTTAGGTCGTTCGTCTGCATCCGTATGCATCAAACGATTATCTGATGACCAAGTACCTCTTGAACCGTGGAACGATGCGGGAACCTCCGCACCTCTGTCAGCCACATTCATCTTCTTCATGGAAAGAACCACATGCGTAGCCCTATCCGCTTTCTGATCACTGCACTGGCTTTGGTTTCCGGCATTGGCGCAGCGAATGCCGCCGACACTAAGCCGCTCAAAGTTTTTTTTCTTACCCAATCGGGAACCTTTGAGCACTCGGTCGTGCAACGTAAATCAGCGGACAAATTATCATTGGCTGAGGAATCCGTCATCGCTATCGGAAAAGAATCCGGCGTTTTTACCGTTCAATGTTCTAAAGATGCGACCAGGATCACGCCTGAGCTGCTCAAAGATCTCGACGTGATGATGTTTTACACCACTGGTGATATCAAAGGTGGAGCCGAAGATGCGCCGCACAAAGCGCCCGCCGAAGAATGGATCAAGAAAAATGAAAAATTACTGATCAGCGATGCGAATTGGAAAGCCTTTGACGAGTGGTTGAAATCAGGCAAGGCGATGGTCGGTATTCACAGCGCCACCGACACCGGAGCGAATTTCAAGCCGTACGCATCACTGATTAATGGCTGCTTTAATGGCCATCCGTGGACCAATACTCAGCTGGTGAGTTTCACCAATCACGAGCCCAGTCATCCCGCCGTGGCGATGTGGCCAGCTGAGTTCGCCTTTAAAGAAGAAATCTACCACTACAAAAATTATGACCCCGCGATGGTGCGCGTGCTGCTGTCGATCAATATGGAAAAGACTGAGAATAAAGATGAACACATGGTGCCGGTGTCGTGGGTACGTGATTACGACAAAGGCCGTCTATTCTATACCAACCTGGGACACAACGAATCCACCTGGGCTAATCCATTATATAAGCAGCATCTGCTCGCCGGTTTAAAGTGGGCCGCCAAACAAGTCGATGGACCGGCGAAGCCAAACCCAGAATTGCAGGCTGAGTTAGAGCAGAAAGCTCGCCATGACACGTTCTCCTCCGGCGTCGCCGTCCTGGCTGAAATCAGCGGCAAAGACCGCGCCACCTTGAAAATCGCCTGGGACAAAGCTGTTGCTGCTGACGCAAAAAGTGCAGAAAAACTTTATCGCTTGATTGACGGCGCGCGCCGGATCGACGCGAAAAAGGAAGCGGATAAACGCACCGCCGAAATCGCCAAAGCGGTTGACGCGCTGATGGCTGCCGTGAAATAGATCACGAAACTCGGAAGCCGGAAAAAAACAGAAACAGGCTAACCACAGAGGGCACAGAGGGCACAGAGGAAGACGAAAGTACGGAGAGAGATTGCTAGAAGCGCAAATGTCATGCGACGACGAGCCTCTTTTTCTTTCCCCTCTGTGTCCTCTGTGCCCTCTGTGGTTAAACTCTTTTCTCTCTCTCTT
>JANMYZ010000253.1:0-2541 GCA_031382605.1 Planctomycetota bacterium
CGATCAATGTCATCGATGCGCGCACGCTGCACGTTGAGGTCATCAGCAGGCAGGTTCACCATCGCCTCCAGGCGCCAGTGAGCGAAATAGAGAGCGCGAGGATCATGCGCGGGAGCGTCCATCGCATGAGCTAAAATGCCATGGGCGAGGGGGCTTGCCCAACGGGCCCACCCGGGCGCCACCACGGGCAACTTGCCCGTGATCTGAATCGGCAAGGCCCTGAGCCAATGCGCTCAGTACGAGATGCTCTTAATCTTAAATTTGATCTCGCCAGCTGGGGCGTGGACGATGACTGTGTCGCCCAACGCTTTGCCGACCAATGCCGTGCCCATGGGGCTGGAGGTCAGGATTTTATTTTCCAGCGCATCGTCTTCGCCTTCGCCGACCAATTGCCATTCTTCGATGCTCTTGTCTTTGAGATCTTGCAATTTGATCTTCGCGCCAAACGCGACTTTACTGGTGTCGATCATGCTTTCATCGACCACCACGGCGCGTGACAGTTTGCCTTTGAGGTCGGTGATGCGGGCATTGATCATGCCCATTTCTTCGCGCGCGGCGTGATATTCAGCGTTTTCGCGCAGGTCACCTTTTTCACGGGCATCAGAGATCGCCTTGGCGATCTGCGGCACGCGCGAGGTCAGTTCATCAAGTTCTGCTTGGATCTTCTTTTTGCCTTCAGCGGTAACTGGAATGCTGCTCATGACGAATACCCCGTGTGGTAGGTGATAACCGTGAATGCCAACCGGAAACGCGATCAAAGTGTTGAACGTAAAAAATCAACGCAGGTCAGCGACCTGCGTCTCTCATCAACGTCTCACTGGGGTTGAAGACGGCCCTTGCCGACTGCCAACGCCAGATGGCGCAGCATTGATTCGGTGGTGGGGAAGTCAACGCAGGCATCAGTGATGCTTTGGCCGTAGGTCAGTTGGCTGCGATCGGACGGAATGTTTTGCCGCCCAGCAACGAGATGACTTTCGATCATGACTCCGGCCACATGCGGCGAGCCGTTGTCGATTTGGCTGGCCACATCAGCGATCACCAGCGCTTGGCGAGTGTGATCTTTGCCAGCGTTGTCGTGACTACAGTCGACCATCACTCGCGGGCAAAGGCCACGCTCAGCACAAGTTCCGGCGGCTAAGGCGACTTGGTCGGCGGTGAAATTTGGCCCATTTTTACCGCCTCTGAGCACTAAATGGCCGTCCGGATTTCCGGTGGTGGCGATCATGCTGACGCGGCCGTCGCGGTTGATTCCCAGAAAACGATGCGCGTGACTGGCTGACAGCATGGCGTTGGTGGCGGTGCCAAGGCTGCCATCGGTGCCATTTTTAAAACCGACGGGCATGCTCAGCCCAGACGCCATTTCGCGATGGGTTTGGCTTTCGGTGGTGCGCGCCCCGATAGCGGTCCAGCTAATCGCGTCGGCAACATATTGTGGCGTGATCGGGTCGAGCAGTTCGGTCGCGGCGGGCATACCCATGGTGGCTAAATCAATCAGCAACCGCCGACCTAAACTGAGGCCGGTGTGCATATCGTGAGTGCCATCCAAGTGCGGATCGTTGATCAGCCCCTTCCAGCCGGTGGTCGTGCGTGGTTTTTCGAAGTACACCCGCATGACGATTTCCAATCGCTGAGCGAGTTCCTGGCGCAAGGTCATTAAGCGCCGGGCGTATTCGTGCGCAGCGGCGATATCGTGGATCGAGCACGGCCCGACAACGACGAGCAAGCGTTGATCATCACCGCTCAAAATACGGCGAATTGCGGCGCGCGCACCGATGACGGTGGCCGAGGCAGCTTCGGTCATCGGATATTGGCGGCGCAAATCTGCGGGCGAAATAAGTGGGCTGGTGTCGTTCACATGGAGGTCGTTGGTTTGGTGCATAAGGTGGGTCCGATAACGAAAAAACCCCCGGTCCAGAGGACCAGGGGTTCGTGGGCAAGCATCAAGCAGGCCGCGTCCCTAGTCTGGGCGTGGGAGTTGATATCCGATAAACCAAAAGGAGTGACGCATAATCGGCATTCTCAAATGAAGAGGTCGCATGCCAGCGGACAATAGCATAGGTTGAGGCAGTGATTCATCCGGCGTCACTGGTCGCAGCTTCGCTGGCAACGAGGCGAAAGCGCTCACGCAGGGCCTCGACGGCTTTCGTTTCAACGGCTTTTGCCGCCTGTTTTAAAGCATGGAAAACCGCGACACGATCGCTGCGGCCGTGACCGATGATGGTCACGCCATCAACGCCCAACAAAAAGCAGCCACCGACGTTGCGCCAGTCGATGCGCCGGCGAACACCGGCAAACGCGGGCTTGCACAGCAGACCGCCAAGCTTGGTGAAAAAACCGCGCATGATTTCTTCTTTGATGATGCGCCGCAGACCGACCTCAAGTCCTTCACATGATTTCAAAACGATATTGCCGGTGAATCCGTCGCACACGACGACGTCGACATCGGCTGAAAAAATGTCGTGGCCTTCAACGTAACCAATTAAATTGACATTGGTCTTGCGCAGTAGCTCCAACGTTTCGCTGGTCAGTTCCGTGCCTTTT
>JANMYZ010000379.1:0-4722 GCA_031382605.1 Planctomycetota bacterium
GGCATAACAACCCATTTTTTCGCCGGGAAAGGCAAAGACTTCGTCGCCGGTTTTGAATCGCGTTACTGTATCGCCGATCGCTTCAACTACACCTGCCAATTCTGTGCCCAAAATCGGTTGTCTTGGTTTGGAGAAACCAAGCGCCAGCCGCGCAATCAAACCAAGTCCTGCCGGAACATTCATCGAACGAACGCGCATGTCCCCCGATGTCACGGATGTTGCAAGTACTTTGACCAAAATCTCGTTACTTTTAGGAAGCGGCTTTGGAATTTCAACGAGATCAAGAACGGTCGGACTACCGTAACTGCGACATGAATAGGCTTTCATTGCTGTGATCCTTGATGGGGTATTGTTTTCTTGCACTAACAGACAGGTTTCTATTAGATTTTTTTATCTTTACACGTAGTTAATTATTTTAATAAATAAGAAATATTTACTGAAAAGTCAGTGGCTTATTTGGCCATTCAGCATCGCGCTGGACCCAATTTACCGCGAAGGAAACCAATAAAGGAAAGTTGGTTTATTACCATGTCATATAAATAAGCGATGTCGTAAAATTTCTGGCCGGTCTGCCCGGCGTACTGTCCCGTAGTGATGTCCGGAAAAAATGATGAATGAATGCATCAGGAGACCTTCGGGGATCTCCAGACGATCTCTCCTAGGCGCTCGGACTCAAGAAGAACGCCAGCAAAGGTCTGCATCAGGGGAATTTCGTCATCTTTGGAATGACAGGGGTCGGGACTGAAATGACAGAGAGTTCCAAAGACGGTGCCTTCGCGGTCTCGTAAAGGAACGCCGCAATAGGATCGAACTATATCGCGACTGGGATGATCGCTGACCCTTTGATCTAGCACTGCATTGTCGACCTGAAACGGCTGGCCAGACTCTTTTACGCTCAGGCAATAGGAATGATTCGTCAATTTTTCGGGGAACAGATTTTGGACCACTGATTGCCGATCAAAAATGAAGGTGTTTTTTAAGGTTTCGCCATCGAAGAGAAACAAGCCGGTGTAGCGATGTTGGCTCAAGGAATTCAGATACTGCAAACTGAATTGGATACCGTCCCACCGAATCATAGTCTGTAGTTGCTGAATGAGATCTATGTGCGCTTGTTGATTCATGATAGCACCCTGCGAAGCGATGCGCATAAACAAGATACCAAGTCTCTATATTGTGACTATTTATCAAAATAATGGATGGAAAATACATTAATAAGAGTGGTCGAGTTGCCGCGTCCGGCTACTCACAACAAATAGCAGTCCTCTACAAGGCCGACTCGTGCTTCTTGCAGTGCCCGCGACAGGTAGCGGGCGTCGGGTCAAGCGTACGCGTCCAGCTAACCCATTGTGCATTAACCCCCCTGACCCTTTCGTTCTCCGCCCTGATGCTGTTTTTTTCGCGGTGGAAGTGTGGCGGGTGAATAGTGTGCAAAATAAGGGACACCCTTTTTTCTTTTGCCACTAGAGAAGGGCCAGACACATCGTTCGTCAGTAGAGGTAGCGAAGTTGGACGATCACCAGATCATCGTCCTGCACGAGGTACACCATGCGATGCTCCTCGGTGATCCGGCGTGACCACGCTCCTTGCAGCATGTGCTTGAGGGGTTCCGGCTTGCCGAAGCCGTCAAACGGCTCGCGCAGAGTGCCTTCGATAATGCGGTTGATCCGCTTGAGCACAGCTCGGTCTTCAGCCAACCATTGCTGATAGTCGTCCCAGGCGTGCTTGGTGAAAATCAGTCGCACGGCACCAACTTCCTCGCCTTGGCCTTGCCCTTTTTGGCTTGAATAATTGATTCCAACAGGCGCTTGGCGTTGGCCGGAGAACGCAACAGGTACGCCGTCTCTCGGAGCGAGTCGTACTCCGCCAAACTCATCAGCACGGCGCTACCGCGCTTGGAGGTGATCTCTATGGCCTCACGGTTCGCCGTCACTTGGTCGATCAGCTTGAAGATATTGCGACGGGCTTCGGTCGCGGCGATGGCAGTCATGGCAGTCTCCTTGATACGTACAGGATGGCGTACACATGGCCGAACGCCATCTCTAGCCCAGGGCAGGTAAAGACAGGCATTTAGTTAATGTCTCCAGGTAAATCACGACCCCTATTCGGTAACTTCGTGCCGTTGCGAAGCGCCTCCTCATTGAGCGACATACGCCAATCCACGGCAAAGACGTCGGCAATTTCTGCCGCATAGGTAGCCAAGGATAGCCGCTCCTACGGCACGCCACTTATCGTTGCGGGGCACGAAATTGGCCCCGCACAGACGCCATGGATATAAAATAAGTATATGGACAACAGTATCTTACATGTTTTATCCGGGCGCTGGCCGACAAGGGAAACTTTCTATTGCAATGTGCTTTAGGCCTACAAGCTGCGCCACGAATTACGGCAACTCATTGCCGCTAAATCAAAGCAAAGCATGACCGACCTAAAGGAAAAATTGCCGCACTTAGCGCCACCCATCGGCATAGATGCCGATGACGAGGACGGTTTTGTTCGCCCGGTCGCGGTAACTCCGGCAGCGTTGCGCGAAGTGCTTGCCCAACATGGCGAGCGTTTTGAGCCGATTTTAGCGGTTCTGCGCGATCAACCGTGGAAGGAATTAGTCACCAGCCGCGACTTGATGGACAGCCTTTCTGCGCAGGGCCTGGAACTGTCCGAACGCACGCTGCGCCTGCACCTCGCCGAAATGGCCGACGTCGGGCTGATCGAACGCCACGGTCGCCGAGGCTATCGTCTGACCGCCGCCGGAACTGAGATCACTCGCGAGCTGACGGTGTCGCGTCGGCTCGGCGGCATTCTCTATCGCATGGAGGAAACCGCCTGTCAGTTGACAGTCGATTTGGAGCAAGGCACCGGCCTCGTTTCGATTAATGCTTACGTCATTCCTGAATCACTGCTGCCGACGCTGTGCGATGAAGTGGAAGCCGTTTTTAAAGCCGGTCTCGCCGTCGGTTCACGGGTGTTGTTCGCTGTGCCAGGCGAGGACATTCTTGGCCGCGAAGTGCCCGCTGGCCACATCGGCCTGGGCACCATGTGTTCGCTGACGCTTGCCAGCGTGCTGATGCGCCGTGGCGTACCGACGCATGCGATTTTCGGCGGACTTTTGCAAGTCGACGGCGGCCAACCGCAACATTTCTTGGAGATGATTCGCTACGACGCAACGTCACTGTCGCCAAACGAAGTTTTCATTCGCGCGAATCTGACCAGCGTCAGTCGCGCAGCAAAACTTGGCAGCGGCGCTATCACCGCGTCGTTCCGCGAACTGCCGATGAGCGCACTGCCCGCCGCGCGCGCTGTGATGAAAGACTGCGAAAACGCTGGTTTTCCAGGCATTATGCAGCTCGGACGCCCAGGCCAGCAATTGCTCAACATCCCCGTTCACGAAGGCCGCGTCGGCATGATTCTGACCACCGGACTCAATCCGTTGGCGAGCTTATGGGAACTCGATCGCTCAGCGCCGGGACGCGGCACGCCAGCGCTGCTGCTTGAATCCAGTCGTCCGATGGTTGGTCCAGCGCCGTACGAACAACTGATTCCGTATCAGGAATTGCGCGGACGCGCCGCCGCCTTCATCGCTCGCCAAGCATCCGCTTCATCACCTCTTCATCTGTAAGCTCATGATCCCAATCACCACACTGACGCAGAGAGCGCGGAAAACGCAGCGCGAGGCCACAACGACGGCCTCCGCGGTTTCCGTGTTCTCTGCGTCAGTGTCTTTAGTTGAGCCAGCGGTTGAGCCAACACCCGCATTCGAACAACCGACCAATTTCCCGCTTTCTTGTACCAGAAAAGGTTGCTGACTATGTCACATTCTCTGTCGCATAACGGACTCCCGCCTGCCCAAGGTCTCTACGATCCGCAGAACGAACACGATAACTGTGGCGTTGGTTTTCTTGCCAACATCAAAGGTAAACGCAGCCACGATATCATTGCGCGTGGGCTGAAAATTCTGTGCAATTTGACTCATCGTGGCGCCGTCGGCGCGGATCCCAACGACGGCGACGGCGCGGGTATCATGATTCAAATTCCCGATGCACTCTATCGCGCCTTGCTGCCGTTCAGCCTGCCACCCTCGGGTGATTACGGCACTGGCATAGTGTTCTTGCCGCAGAGCGAGGAAAACCGCGCTCAATGCATGAAGGCATTTGAAGAGGCGATGGTCCATCACGGGCTGGCGTTCCTGGGCTGGCGCGATGTGCCGACCAACAACAGCACGCTCGGTCGCAATGCCCGTAAAAGTGAACCGTTCATCAAACAAGCTTTTGTCGGTCGCGGCCACGTTACCTCGAACAAACTTGAACTGGCGCTGTACCTTGCGCGCAAACGCGCGGAAAACACCGTGCGAGACAATAACTACTCGCCATTCCATTCTTTCTACGTCTGCTCGCTGTCGTCAAAGTCGGTGGTCTACAAAGGCATGTTCCTGTCGGAGCAAGTCGGCGTGTATTACCCCGATCTGGATGATGCGCGCGCGGTGTCCGCCATCGCGCTGGTGCATCAGCGTTATTCGACCAACACCTTCCCAACGTGGGATCTGGCACACCCATTCCGCTTCGCTGCGCACAACGGTGAAATCAATACCTTGCGCGGAAACACCAACCGCATGAAAGCGCGCGAAGCATTGCTCGCGCACAAAGATATTGGCAAAGCCGTCAGTGATCTGCGCCCAGTCGTGATTGAAGGCGGCAGCGACACCGCCTGTTTTGACAATGCGCTTGAACT
>JANMYZ010000281.1:0-5244 GCA_031382605.1 Planctomycetota bacterium
CCGCTGGGTGAGGTCGCCGACTTCATCAATGGAGCGGCGTTCTCTGAACGCGATTGGACTGGTAGCGGGCTGCAGATTATCCGCATCCAGACGCGCAACCGGTGACTTGGTACTTGAGTGAAGGCGGCAATACATCCGGTGGGTTAATGACGGCCATGGCGGCCCAGGCTGGGGCAAAAGATACCGAGACTTTTACCGACAACGTCAAGATTAGTGCTGGCGATCTTGCTATGGCCGAACATTCGCCACATCGTTTACTTTATGTGACTCCAGTATTAACAGCTCCAGTGCACATTTCAGGTTTAGTTACAGTAACGGTTCGTTTGGCATGTAACAAGCCCGCGGCAAATTTCTCTGTCTATCTGGCTTCAATACCCTGGACAAAAGACCGTGCAAAAATGACTGATAACATGATAACCTGTGGCTGGGCTGATCCGCAAAACCACGCATCACTGACGAAAGGCGAGCCACTTATACCAGGGAAATTCTATAATTTAACCTTTACCTTACAGCCAGACGATCAGGTCATCACTGCGGGTAAGCGAATTGGTCTCATGCTTTTTTCTAGTGACAAGTATTTCACGTTGCATCCTGAGCCTGGCACTGAGCTATGCATTGATTTGGATGGAAGCTCCTTGATATTGCCAATTGTCGGAGGGATGAAAGCAGTCAGCGCTGCGATCAGTGCAAACGTTCAAAAGCATTAAAACCATAAACACGACTATTGAGTGCTTGGTTTCAATCGCCGTGCGCACTGCGCGTAGCAATTCATCGATGGTGTAGGGCTTCGCCAAGAAGCCGGTCGAGCCTAAATCGGGATTGGGAATGAAGGCATCTGCGCTGTAGCCAGAGATGAAAATGACTCGGAGTTGTGGCCTTACGGCGCGCAGGCGAATCGCCAAGGTCTGGCCGTTGAAGCTGGGCAGCACCAAGTCGCTGATCAACAGATCGATGGTACCAGGATGATTTTGCACGACGCGCAAAGCATCGTCGCCGTCATGGGCGCCTAAGACCTGATAGCCTTCTTGGCGCAACGTATCGCGGGTGAGTTCGAGGACGGCAGGATTGTCCTCGACCAACAAGATGGTTTCGCTGCCGCCCAGGGTTTGCAGACGAAGCGGGGTTGGGGTGTCGTGCAGATCGGCCATTACTTTTGGTAAACTGATGGTGATGGTCGAGCCGCGTCCTGGTGCCGTTTCGATGGTGATGAAACCGTCCATTGAGCGGACTGCACCGTAAGCACCAGAGAGTCCCATCGCTGAACTGCGGCCGGTTTCTTTCGCGCTGAAAAATGGTTCGAAAATACGTTCGGCGGTGTTGGCATCCATCCCCGCGCCGGTGTCGCGCACGGCGATAGTGACATAAATACCTGGGCGCGCACTGACTCGTCGAGAGAGTTCGTGATCGACGATTTTCTCACGCGTGATGATGCTTAGCCGTCCGCCATCTGGCATCGCATCGCGGGCATTCATCGCCACATTCATCAGCGCCAATTCTAATTGGGCGGGATCGGCCAAAACGTTGTTGGCACTCACGAGAAGATCAATTTCCAAAGTGATGTTGGCGGGAATCAGGCGATCGATCAGCAAGCGCAGGCGTTCAACCACACGGTTGGGATTGGTGGCGATGGGTTTCAACGGCTGCTGTCGGCTAAAGGCTAATAAATTGCGCGTGGTTTCGGTCGCGCGTTCGCTAGCACGCAGCGCGATTTCGGCATGTTTACGCAGCTGATGCGGGGACGGCAAACCACGTAAGAGTAAATGGACTTGTCCAGAGATGACCGTCAGCAAATCGTTGAAATCATGCGCGACTCCGCCTGCCAGTCGGCCCATCGCTTCCATTTTGCTGGTTTGGTGGCGTTGCATCGCAGAGTCGCGGCGCTCGGTCAGCATGCGCACTTTTTGTAATGCTAAATTGATCACGTTGGTGACGGTGGCCAGAAATTCGCGCTCATCAGCCATCCAGGTGCGTCGTCGCGCGATCTGATTGATCGACAACAACAGGAATCCGTCGTTGCGGAAGGCGAACGGAAACCACAGCAGACTGCGAATTTTTTGCTGGTGATGTAAACTGGCGGCGCTGCCTTCGCTGGCGAAGCGTGGATTGATTTGGTCGAAATGACTTTCAAGCGGAGCGCGCATTTCCCACGCATGTCGCATACTTTCGGCGAATTGATCAAGGGCATTGCCCTTTTTCAGCGGGATGTCGGTCGTACAAGACGGATCGCTCCAATCACTTAATACGACGGCTTGCTGCTGCGGCAGACGAACATCGATGATCAAGGCATGGTCAACGGCAAGTGTGCGACCAATGGTTTCCACCAACGAATCGAGAATGCGATCTTGGTCTTCCATGCCAATAATGGTTTGCGCCATGCGATTGAGCGTGCCGGAAAACTGCAATTGGCGATGCAAGTGATCGCGGCTGCGGGCGAGATCTTCTTCGGTACGGACGATGTCCGTGATGTCGGTGCACGAACCAATGTAGCCAGCAAAACGACCATCGGGATGGTACAGCGGTTGCCCTCGTTCGTGCAGCCAACGGTATTCGCCATCGGGACAAAGGAGTCGGAATTTGTGCAGGTATTCTTTGTGGCTGCGCTGCGCTTCGTTGGCGATAGCAACGGCTTTGCTGCGATCATCACGGTGAATGTGTGCGCGCCAATCTTCTTGCAGTGCTTGTTCTTTGGTTTGTTTAAAAAAATCCAGCCACCGACGATTAAACCACTGCCAAGCACCATTGGGATCGCTGGTCCACATTAATACTGGCGCATGTTCTGCTAAGCGCGGCATGGTTTCATCTTGCTCACGCGCTTGATCCATTCGGTAAATACCTGACTCAGATGTGGGAGTTAATGTTTGGTGCATGATGACCGCGCCGCCGATGGGTAACGCGGTGATCACCACTTGGCTGGGGCGTTCTTTGCGCCCGCAGGTGGCATGGTAAGTCCGTACGAAGGTAGCGAGGTTGCCCGCCAAAATTTGCTGAAGTCCATGTTGAATCACGGCGTGATGATGACTATCTGGTCCGGCGGCTTCGGCACAGACTTCCACATACGGGGCGCCAAGGGGATCACGCGCATCCCAGTTTCCACCCTCACTGATCGCTGATCGCCAAGCATCGTTAACCGAGATGATCAATCCGTCGCGATCGATAATAGCCACAGGCATGGGCAAGGCCTGGAACGCCGCTAGCGCTAAACCGTGGTGATCAATCGGCTGGGGGTCTTGATGCATGGAGCTTCCGTCGAGTGCGATGAAATGCGGATCCGCTTGATGGCTAAGCAAACACGGAAAAGGAACGGACACCGAAAGTGTCATGAGTACGCGGTTATCGCATTTATCGCGCACACGGCCGTTTATGAAGTCGGGGAAGCTCCCGCATGCGAACAGCTAGGCAAGTGACGATTCTGCGCTCTGCCAGAAGTGTCCCATCGTGTGATGACGAGCGCTAATCTGCGCACCGCGTAATCGTGTTTTCGTTGGCGGTGGACGCTGTTGACGCTTTTGCTAGCGTGCCGTTCTCAAACAAGGAACTGCCATGCTTGCCGCCTACCGTGCCCATGTCGATGAACGCGCTAAACAGGGTTTAGTGCCGCTGCCATTAACGCCCGAGTGGACGCGCGAGCTGTGCGCCTTGCTGGAAAAGCCGCCTGCGGGTGAGGCAGATGTACTCAAGACGCTGCTGGTTGAGCGCGTCAGCCCAGGCGTCGATCCGTCGGCCAAAATCAAAGCGGAGTGGTTGGGCACGGTTGCCCACGGGCAAGTCAGTAGCCCGGTGTTCAGCCGTGAGCAGGCGATCAGCTTGCTCGGCACCATGCTGGGCGGTTACAACGTTCCGTATTTGACGCGCGAACTCGAAGGCCCCCACGCGGCGCTCGCTGCGGATCAACTCGCCAGACTCGTTCTGATCTTCGACCACTTTCAGGTGGTGGCAAAACTAGCGAAAGAGGGCAATGCCGTCGCCGCCAAGTTGATCGAACGTTGGGCAGCCGCCGAATGGTTTACCAGTCGTGCGCCGATTGCTGAGGTCATCAGCGGGGTGATTTACAAAATCGCTGGCGAAACCAACACCGACGATTTGTCACCCGCTCAAGCGGCGGTGTCGCGCTCTGACATTCCGCTGCATGCGCTGGAAATGTATAAAACCAAAGATCCGAATTGCATGAGCACGTTGCTCGCCTGGCGCGCTGCGGGGAAGAACGTCATCATCGCTGGCGACGTTTACGGCACCGGATCGAGCCGTAAGTCAGCCACCAATTCGGTGATGTGGTACACCGGTCGCGATATTCCCGGCACGCCGAACAAGCGCACCGGATCAGTTTTGCTCGGCAGTATTATTGCGCCGATTTTTCTCGATACGTGGCGTGATGCGGGCGGCTTCGCGCTGACCGTTGATGTCGGTGTGCTCAATACCGGCGATGAAATCATCATTCACACCAAGACCGGCGAAGTTCTGAAAAACGACTGCGTGATCGTCACCGGCAAGATCAAATCGAACACCGTGTACGACGAAGTACAGGCCGGTGGCCGCACGAACTTGATTATTGGCCGCGCCCTGACGTGGCGCGCCTGTGATTACCTGAAAAAAGCGTACCCAGCGAACTTCACCAAACCGGCGCTGCCGAACGACGATGGCAAGGGCTACACCCTGGCGCAGAAAATGATCGGTCGTTCATGTGGCGTCAAAGGCGTGCGTCCCGGAATGTCGGTCGAGGCCAAGGCCACCACCGTCGGCAGCCAAGACACCACCGGGCCGATGACGGCCGATGAATTGAAGGATCTCGCCTGTTTGACATTTACGGCGGACTTGGTGATGCAGAGTTTCTGTCACACCGCCGCGTATCCGACGGCCAAAGATGCAAAGATGCATCGCTGGTTGCCTGAATTTATCGTCGAACGCAACGGCGTCGCCTTGCGCCCGGGGGACGGCATCATTCATTCGTGGCTGAATCGCATGTGTTTGCCCGACACCGTCGGCACCGGCGGCGACAGCCATACGCGCTTCCCGATTGGCATTAGTTTTCCAGGCGGTTCTGGCCTGGTCGCATTCGCAGCGGCGATTGGTTATATGCCGCTGGATGTTCCTGAAAGCGTGTTGGTGAAATTCACCGGCAAGCTGCAACCCGGCGTGACGCTGCGTGATTTGGTCAACGCGATTCCGTGGGTCGCCTTGCTGACTGGCGATCTGACGTTGGAAAAGAAGGGCAAGAAAAACGTCTATAATGGCCGCATTCTAGAGATC
>JANMYZ010000309.1:0-6845 GCA_031382605.1 Planctomycetota bacterium
CGCTGCCCGAAGCGCAACTCGACCGCTTTCTTTTCAAGTTCGAAGTGCCCTTTCCAACACGGGCCGAACTCAATGAAGTCGTCAGTCGCACGATTCTCAAAGCTTCTATCGAGATCAATAAAGTCATGGACGGCGAACGCATTTTGCATCTACGTCGCGTGCTCGACAAAGTGGTGGTCGCCGACGGAGTGCGCGATTACGCCGTCGGAATGGTCATGGCCACACATCCGCACGGCGGCAATGCGCCCGATAAAGTTCGCCGCTTTGTCCGTTGGGGCGCATCGCCGCGCGCGGCGCAGGCGTTGGTGCGCGCCGGTCGAGTGCGTGCGCTGATGCAAGGGCACGCTCATTTGTCATGTGCTGATGTGCGCTATTTCGCCGCCGAAGTCCTGCAACATCGCGTCATCCTCAATTACGATGGTCAGGCAGAGGGAATTAGCGTCGCGACATTACTGCAAGAAATCCTCGCTGAATTACCGGAAGCAGGCGCGACATGAGCCCAGCGTTGAGCGGTAGCACTTCTGCGCGCGGCGCACGGTTGACCAATCTGCTGGAAAATCAGCTGGTCGCCTTGCTCGAGAAACTGCGCGTCCAGTCCGTGCGCAAAGCCACCAGTCGTGGACGTGGTGACCATCTTGCCGGTCGCGGTGGAGCCAGCACCGACTTTGCTGATTATCGTGATTATGCGCCTGGGGATGATTTACGCTTCGTCGATTGGAATATTTTCTCACGTCTGGAACGCCCCTATCTCAAACTCTTTCGCCGCGAAGAAGAACGTCATTTAGTGATCGTCATTGATGCCAGTCGCTCCATGCGCTTCGATGATAAGTTACAGCGCGCCCGCGAACTGGCGGCGGCCTTCACGGTCTGCGGACTGCACGGCAACGACCGCGTCAGCGTGTGGGCAACGGGCGGCGCTGGCGAAGCCTGTCGCTTGGTGCCAGCACGCGGTCGCGCCAGTTTGCGCCGCGCATTTGGCGCTATTGAAGGAATTGCCGACGCTACCGGTGCCTTGCCGATTGAACGCGGACTTGATGACCTTTGCGCACGCCATCGTGGTCGTGGCATCGCCGTGGTGCTGTCGGATTTTCTCACCGATGGTGATCTCAAACGCAGTCTGAATCTGTTGGCTGCTGGCGGGCTGGAACCGGCGTGTATTCAAATTTTAGCACCGAGCGAAATTGATCCTGATGTCACCGGCGATGTGCGCATGGTGGATTGTGAAAGCGATGGCGTGCTTGATGTGTCCGCAGCGGGTGACTTGTTGGCGCTGTACCACGATTATCGCCTGCGTTATCAACGCCAACTGTCTGAATGGTGCACTGCTCGCTCTGGTCGTTTTCATTCCATGAGCACAGCTGACCACATCGGCACATTCATCAGCGACGTCCTGCGCCGCAAAGGATGGCTGGCATGAACATGCTCGGCTTTCATGCCGCCACTGCCGCGTGGTTGGCCGCGCTCGCCATTCCATTGATCGCGGTTTATTTTCTTAAGCTCAAACGTGCGCGCGTCGAACTGCCGTCGCTGGTCTTGTGGCGTCAGGTGATGAACGATCAGCGAGTCAACGCCCCGTTTCAACGCTTTCGCCGCAATTTATTATTGTGGCTGCAATTACTCACGCTCGCCTTGCTGGTGCTCGCCGCGATGCAGCCGTTTATTCATGGTGGCGCGGAACGTCTCGACCGTTTGCCGGTGTTGATTGATGTCAGCGCCAGCATGGGCGCACGCACGGTTGCCAATGGTCCAACGCGACTGGACGAAGCGCGACACAAAGTTCAGGAACTGATCGACAACCTTGGTCCGGGTCAGCAGCTGAGTCTGATCGCGATGGGTCAAGATGCGCGTCGCCTCACAGGATTTAGCGATGATCGTCGCGAATTATCGCAAGCGCTCACTGCGCTGACGGTTGATGACGTCGCAGCAAATCCCGCAGCGGCCTTACAACTTGCCCAGGCCATGGGGCGCAGCACGCCGTTCCCCCGCGCGCTGTTGGTCAGCGATGGCAATTTACCAGAAGTGGTTGATGCCGACCTCGCTTTTCATCTCGACTACCTGCGCGTGCCGCCGGGTGGCGCCAACCTGGGCTTGACCGCATGCAGCGCTCAACGGCGTGGCGATGGACGTTGGGAAGTATTTGCTGCGGTCGAAGGCTCCGCACTCGCCACCGGCAGCGCCATGTTGGAGCTGCGACACGGTGACCAATTGCTTGCCAGCCGCGCAGTGGCGCCTGGGCCCTCCGGCCTCGAACGTTTGTCATTCCGTGTTGATGGCAGCGCCGCGAGCGAACTGGAATTGCGCTTAATTCCTGACAGATTCGATGCTTTGTCGGCCGATGATCATGCTTACCTCGCGCTGCCAGCGCTGCGCCCGGTGCGGGTTTTCGCTGCACCGGGATTAACCACTTGGCGACGTGCGTTGACTGCGCAAGCCGACGTGGTGATGGTCGACAGCGCTACCGCCGAGGTCGATTTGGTGGTCAGTGACAACGTCGCTGATTTACAACGCCCTGCGATTATCCATCTGAGCATCGGCGTATTGCCGCCAGAAATATCCGCTGAGGTCACGGTGCAAATTGACGGTGGTAGCAAAGTCGTCGACTACCGCAAAAGTGATTTGTTGCTGACCCATGTTGCGATCGACGATCTCTTAATCAGCCAGCGCATTTCGTGGACGCCAAGTGCCGGTGAAAAAGATCTTGAGAGCAAAGGCTTCATCGTTTTGGTCCACGGCGATCGCGGCCCCCTCCTTTTGCAACGAGCACGTGGTGTCGGCATGGATTACCATCTGCTTTTCCATAGCGACCAATCGACTTTGCCATTCCGCCTCGGCTTTCCGGTGTTGGCTGGCAATGTCATCGCGCTCACCCTGCGTGCGAGTGGCCAAGACGAAGTCGTCGGCGCACACACTGGCTTACTGCCAGCATTAACCGCAAATCCCGACCAAAGTGTCGAAGTACAGCGCCCCGATGGCAGCCATGCCACGATGCTTGCCGATCACGCAGGTCTGGTGCGCGGCATCGCTGCGCCGCGTGCTGGTTTTTACCGGCTTCGCGACAGTAACCCAACAACCAAAGCCAACGCCGCTCTTGGCGCCAGCCTGATTGACCGCCGTGAAACCCAACTGACTGCTGTCGATCACGTTCAGGTACGCGAAGTTGCGGTCACCGCCGGCGAAAGTGCGCCGAGTGAATATGGTCTGTGGCGCCTATTGGCACTGTTCGCGTTGGTGATCGCACTGTGCGAATGGTGGTACGGCCATCGACAGCCATTGGTAGGAACGTCTTCATGAGCACATTCCTGCGAGCTGCTTTCCGCCATTTCGCCGTGATATTGCTGGTGTTATGCGCTCACCGCAACATTGCGGGTGCTGAGCAAACGACCGCGCCGGTGGTCAATGGATTATCTGCCACCATCAGCACACCGCTGATTTTACCGCGAGCCAACGCGCCATTTCCGCTTCAAGTAACCATTACATGGAACGGCAAAAGTTTACGCGAGGGCTGCCTGCAAGTGCAGGTGTATGATGGCAATCAGCCGCTGTGCCATTGGCAGAGCGACGTGCTGGCGCTGAGTAACGGGGAACGAACCAGTGCGATCGTATTGCCGCCGATGGCGCTCAATCGTTTTAACGACGCCGTGGAAATTCGCGTTGGTTGGAACGAAGGAGGCACCCATCTCGCGCTCGCTACACGCACGTTGGTATTAAGAAGTGATAGAGCGCACGCCCTAACGCTCGCGCTGTGTCTTCCTACGACCACGCTCAATCCTGATAAGGGCGTTTTGCAAAAATTGTCGCTCGAACGATATGCCCCGGAGCGTCGAGACGACAACGATAAAGCCAACCATGACGGCGCGTCTCCACAGCAACAGACCATACCGTCAGGACTGCGCACCGTCCCAACGCGGATGCCGGTCGACGATTTGCCAGATGCCGCCTTGGCGTGGTGCGCCTATGACGCGGTGGTGATTGCTGGCGATAATCTGCTTAAAATCAAAGCTCGTCAGGTGCAGGCACTGGAACAATGGCTACGTGCTGGCGGTTCTTGTTGCTTGCTGCCCGATGGTCCGATGGCTCCTGCGGTGAATGACTTATTGTCGCGTCTCGCTCTGGAAAACAGCACGATTTTTTTTGATCGCAGTTTTATCGCTGCGGCGACAGCTCCGGCTGAACATCTACACTTTCACTGCGGCCTTGGTCGTTTGGTGGTGGCACCGTGGATTACCGATACCAACGACAGTGAAGACAAAACTGATGCGGCATGGCGACACGACGCGGCGTTTCTTTGGCGAGTGCGCCACGATCATGCCGGAATTCTGAATAATTCCCCAACCTGGGATGCTGCAGACTTCGACAAAATAGCAGAAAACACGAATGATCGCAGAGGCGCTTATAAATATTCATCGAAGAGTCCGTTCGATGCACCAGCGCTGCAACTATTTCCCCAGCTGATCGACATGCTGTGGCCAGAACGGGTGGAAGTCATTCCGTTCAGCATCATCGTGCTGATTTTCGGCGTTTTCGTGTTGGCGATCGGCCCAGGCGACTGGTGGCTCCTTGGCAAGCTTCGCGCCCGTCGCTTCACGTGGTTATTATTTCCAACCGTGGCCATCAGCTGCACCTGGTTCACCGTATGGATGTCGCGCCAATACCTGGGCGGCAATGATCAAGCCCAACACTTACAGGTCATCGATCTGACCACCGATGGTAAGACCCTGCGGCGGAATCATTTTGATTTACTCTTCACGGGATCGAGCAAAACCGTAGCCGTTGACGAACGCGATGCGTTATGGACGTCGCTCGGAAGTCAGTCATCAGATTCCTACAATCAGTCCCGTTACCAAAGAAGCGGGCGGGGATTCAACAATTATGATTCCAGCGGTGAAAATGTAACGGTTCCGCTGTATACCGGCAACTTGCCTGGACAATATCGCGTCGAACAAGGCGTCGCGCAGTGGACGCCGGTTTTACGCCGCGAGCTGTCTTTCTCTCCCATTTCATTGCCGTGGACTTTGCCAACTGCCAACATCACGCGAGCAGAAGATGTCGCCACCGCGACTGCCGTTTGGCGCGATGCGGCTGGACCATTGAGCGCGGTGTTTGTGCTGCGTAGCGGGAAAATCAGCGAAAAATTTGGTGATGAAAGCATTCTGCAACGACGCGGTCATCAACATTATGGTTTCGAAGACCACAATGACACGGACCACCATTGGATACTGCCTTTATGTAGTCATCCCACCAACGGCTGGTTCGCGCTGTCATCCACTATGTCGCCAGCAGGTGGTGCGACCTATGACGATCTTGCGCTGTGTGATCCCAGCGATCCCAACCAATTCTTAGTCGTATTTGCCGCTCGACGCGACGACACCTTATGGGTGATGCGTTGCCTGTATCGCAACGACACGCAGCGGCCAGCCGCCAAACCTTCTCATTAACGCGGAGCGCACCATGTCTTTCGTCACCATCAATGATCTCTGGGTAAAGTACGGCAGTTTCGTTGCGGTCAGAGGCGTCTCGTTCGCCATTCCCAAAGGTGAATTATTCGGCTTTATCGGTCCCAATGGCGCCGGAAAATCGTCAACCATCAAAGTTCTCGCCACGCTGGTCAAACCGTGGAAAGGCACCGTCACCATCAACGGCGTCGATGTCGCCAAAGATCCCGCCGCTATTCGCCGCAACATCGGTTATGTACCAGATTTCTTTGGCGTTTATGAAGACCTGACGGTGCGTGAATATCTCCATTTTTTTGCCGCTGCCTATCGCATCCCCAGCAACAAACGTACGTCGTTGGTCAAGGATGTCCTGGCGCTGACTGATCTGTCCGACAAGCACGATGCGCCAGTCGACGGTCTTTCGCGGGGCATGAAACAACGTTTATCGATTAGCCGCGTGCTGCTGCATGATCCTGAATTGCTGCTGCTTGATGAACCCGCTTCAGGGCTTGATCCACGCGCACGCATTGAAATGCGCGAATTGCTCAAAGAGCTGCAACGCCTTGGTAAAACCATCATTATTTCGAGTCATATCTTGCACGAACTCGCCCAACTCTGCACGCGCATCGGCATTATCGAACAAGGAAAAATGATGGCCGAAGGTTCGATCGATGAAATCTTTCGTCGCCTGCAATTGCTGCGCGTGGTGCACATCCAAGTGGTCAATTCCAGCGCTGCGTTGATCACCGCCATCGCCGCATTGCCCGGCGTCGCGAGCGTCGAACCGCAGGCTGATCGCTTGGCCATTCAACTCCGTGAAGGCGAAGTCGCGGTCGAAGATTTGCACTCCGCCATTGTTGGATTGGGCGCGCGTCTGCGCATGTTCCAGCCCGAGGCCCTCGATATGGAAACCGCCTTTATGAAACTGACCGAAGGAAAAACGGCGTAGTCGCTAAGAAACTGCATGAAAAATGGATAATGACATGGAGGACCGAAGAACCGAAGAAGCCAAAATAAAAAACAGCTCGGATTATATGAATCCGTTCATTCTCCGGTCCTCTGGTCCTCCATGTCAGATTTCGCCTTTTCCAAACCGCTTCTAAGTCATTATCCGAATATATGCACCTAGCCCTCCTCTTCATGCCGTCGCTGCTCGCCAAAGAACTCATTGAGTTAGCTGCTGTGCGTCGGACCTATGTGCTGCGCACGCTCTATGCCGTCGGTTTATTCGCAGTCTTTCTGGCCACCTCTTACCGCCAGTTGGTCGCGCTTGATGCCGGTGAGATGGGCATATTGGGAACTGGCGGAAGCCTTTTTAACAGCCTGATGGTGCTGCAGTTTTGTGGCATTTATCTATTCCTGCCTTTGTTAGTCGCGCCGTTGGTCTGCGAAGAAGACGAGCGTGGCACCCTC
>JANMYZ010000332.1:0-2902 GCA_031382605.1 Planctomycetota bacterium
TTTAATCCTTGGTTTAAAGCCTTGGTTTAAAGCCATCGTTTAGAGGATAGTGCTGATCGTGAACAATAATCTTGACGTCACGGCAAAGCCCATCCGAGTTCCGCTGCGCGGAACTCGGGTGTTGTTGTTCGTGGCCTTCGCTGGTTTTGCTGCGTCCGTATTATTTGCAGCAACTTCACTGATGCTTCATTTGACCGTGGTACGTTTCTCGGTCGCGGTAGGATTGGTCTTGCTGTTCTTTGGCTTATTCAAGGTGTGTATCGCGCTGGATGCCGTTGCCGCACCAGCGGCGGTAGCACCGCAATCTGATCGTCGGCAAGAAATGGGTTCCCCGGCGGTCTTTCGTATATGGATCGCCTATAAATTAGCCCCGGCAGCATTAGCAATAGTGACCGCCATCTATTTATTTGTGGTCGGATCAGCCGCCCTCGATGGCTTGCCCAATCCACTTCCGTGATCGTCGTCGCTGGTGACCGCTCGCCTGCGGACGCCAAGCCAACTCCGATGTTTTCATGCGCCAACCGCTAGCATACTCCCGCGTCAGTCGGAGGGCTCATGTCGCGCTGTATGGTGCTCAACGCTAGCTATGAGTTCCTTGCGATCGAGGAACATTGGATCGACGCACTGGGATTAGTGCTTTCCGGCAAAGCGGTGTCGTTGGAAGAATATCCCGACGTAGTGCGCAGTCAGCACGCCACGTTTCATTTACCGGCGGTGGTGCTGATGCGCTACCAAGTGAAAACGTTGCGTCGTCGCCAGGTGTTTAACGTCCCGACGCGCAAGGCGGTGTTTATTCGTGATGGTTTCGAATGTCAGTATTGCGGCACGCGTATTTCGATGACCACTGGTACGCGTGATCACGTTATCCCACGCAGTCGTGGTGGTCCGGATACCATGCACAATGTCGTCACCGCATGTCGTGCCTGTAATGCGCGTAAAGATGATCGCATGCTGGGTGAAGTCGCGATGACGCTGCGTAATTGTCCGCGCACGCTCAGCGAAGATGAAAAAATCCAATGCCTGATTAAAATGGTGCGTGCCAAAGAGCGCAATGCCTGGTTGGGCTGTCTGCGTCGTTTGGGCTTAGGACTGTGGGCTGCCTGAAGAATTGGTTCTTAGCCCTTTGATCCTGGTCGAGGGCAGCTTTAAAGTCATATGGCTGCCGAGAGCTAATGGCTGCTTGTATAAGACAAAGACATCCGAATATGCCTATCAAGATGACGCGATATGCCTTCGCGTCGCACTCGTTTTTCTTTTGCACGACTTTCGCGATTTTGATTTACCGACTTCCACGGAGGACCTATGCATATCGATATTCACCGCTTTATTCCACTCGAACGTTTCCGCGCGATTTTAGGGGCGCTTGATCTTGATCATCAATCGTTCACCGATGCGTTTTGGTTGCGTTTCGCGGCGCAGGCAGCGGTTTTTCATCCTGATGAACCAGCGGTGCTGGCCAAACGGATGCGGGTCATCGCCGATCATTTGTCTGCCAACACGGCGTGGTATAAGCCGCTGGCGTCGCCGCTGCGTTTTGTGGTTGCGGCATTACTGCTGAAAAGTCACACCCAATTGCATGAGTTCGTTTCACAATATCACCGCATCGGTGACATGCTCGACCAGGTTGGTTTGCGCCACGGCGGACGCTACGAGCCGCTGACCGTGTTGATTCTGCTTTCTGCACCTGGGCACGACGCGTTCAGCATGTTGGAAGCTGAGCGACTCAAGGCGCTGTATTCTCGCATCAAAGGCTTTCACTGGTGGATCACCGGCAGCGATGATTTACCTGCGATCGCCGCCATGGCGCAGGTGCCGGGAAATACTGAAGTTTTGGCGGCAAGTGCTGAGGCGATTTACCAAAGCCTTGCTGCGGCTGGCTGCATGAAGGGCAACCATTTGCAAACCGCTGCGCATCTTTTGCTGCTGACGGGTTTACGTCCTGATGATGCGGTCAATCGTTGGCTTGGTTTAAAGCGCACTATGGAAGCAGCGAAGATCGCTTTGTATCCAACGCATTATGATGCGCTGTCGGTGCTCAGTTTGCTGGAACAGCCTGCGACCAGAGTGGTCGAATGTTTGCAGACGGTGCGTCGTGAATTGGATCTCAGTGCGCCGGATTTGGCGGGCGAATCATCACTGAGTTTAGCTGCTGATTTGACCGCACTTGATCTCATTCGTTACACCGCAGATGGCGCACTGCTCAGTGGCACGGCGCTGCCGACTCGTCTCCATGCGCTGAGTCTGGCGACCATGGTGCAGGTCAGTCAGGTAGAGATCGACTTGGGTGCGGGTGTCGCAGGAATGCCTCCACCCATGTGGCCATACATGGGTGCGTGAGATGAGCGTGCTGTGGTTCGGTGTGCCAAGGATGTGGCCACAGTAAATGAGGACACCTGTCCGCCTACCGGACGGTTTCCCTATCTCGGGTGGCTGGATTCTCAGTTCTTGGCTGAGTCCTTTTCCAGCGCGTAACGTGGCCTACGAACTCGGCCATGAGCGGGAAAAACGCCTAAGGATAGGATGAAAAATAAGGTATTACAGCTTGCTCAGAATGTTACCCCTCTAGTATTCTTCCTTGTAATATTACGAATCGCAATACAGTGAGGTGAGCTTGAGAATTGTCGCTCTTTCAACATTGTGTGACTACGCACGACGAAGACCCGATGCCGCAAAGGCACTGGCAGCGTGGCATGACGTGGCCAAAGATGCTGAATGGCGAAACGCTGCGGCCGTGAAGCTGACCTATGGCAGTGCCAGCATTATCAATGCGGAGCGCATGGTATTCAACATTGGCGGAAATAAACACCGCCTGATAGTCGCGGCCGATTTCCGAAGATCGATTCTCTTTATTAAGTTTGTTGGTAACCACGCAGAGTACGACAGGGTAGACGCAGCCACGGTC
>JANMYZ010000362.1:0-9892 GCA_031382605.1 Planctomycetota bacterium
GCGGCGGGTGCAGGAATGCGGGCGGCGAAACCGACTCCGCCTTCGACGTTCAGGCGCAATAATTGTTCTTGGCCGCCTGCGCCGGTGAGGCGAACGGTGACGCTGTCGGGCAATGAACCTTCGCGTCCGCCTTTGGGTGTCAGGTTGAGCGTCAGCGGTTCGCCACTAACGACGCGCCGGGGGTTAGCGAACAAGCGCCACGACTGATTGCCAAGTCGGCGGCCGGAAGCCACAAAGCGCAATAATTGGCTGTGAAAACGGTGTAAATAGCGATCGCCAACGTTGCGGCGCCAACGCCAGGTATCGTCGACGCCGATGAAGATGGCGCGCCCTGCACCGTAAACGCTGCTGACAACTAATGGATTTTGTAATTGGTCTTCGACCAGAACTTCTGCGGCTGGCCGTGGTCGGATGATGGGTGAACCACCAAGCAAAGCCGGAAGGAGTTCCCATTCGACCTCGCCAGCATCAAGTAATCCGAGCAGTTCAGCCGTTTTGGTGCGGTGCGCGACGCGTGCTTTGGCGTCCAAATATCCACGGCTGATGGCGGCGGCGTCGGGTAATTCGACCGGGATCAACGAGCCAAGTTTGCCTTTAGCGAAACCGGCAATGGCGCCGTTTTCACCCGGCATCCATACCAGTCCGGTCGCTCCACGGCGGACCGCGTTGTCGATGTTGGTGAGGTCGATTTCGCGCAGCGTGTCAGGGCCGATATCGCCGATGATGACGACATCATAATCGCGCAGTTCGCTGGGCGTCAGTGGCAGATGATCAGGTCCATAGGCAGCATCGCTGCCATCGCCCCAGCGCCGCCAACGGCCTTCCGCCAGATAGGCGTGCAGGGTCATGGTTTTGTCGCGCTTAAAGGCTTCGCGTAAAAAGCGCATTTCGTAGCGAGGACGGTAGTCGAGCATTAAGACCCGTAGTTTGCGTTCACTGACGGTCACCGTCATGGCGAATTCAGCGACTAAACGATTGGCGCCCGTGCCACTTTCGGCTCTGACTTTCAGTCGCGAAGTGCCTTCGTGAGAAAAATTCGCCTCTAGCCGCGCTTCGCTGGCGGTCATGTTGGTGAGATCGGCGGTGGGGGCATCAATGTTAGTGGTGATGGCTGGTTCATCGTTCACCGTCATGGAAATCGTAATCGGACCGGGTGGCAACGCGCGACTGCTGAGGCGCACCAGCACCGGCTCACGTTCATTAAGTGCGACCGCGCGGTTTACTTGCACTTCGTCAATGACGAGCTCTGGCTCGACGCTGTCGCCGCCAGTGGCGAGCACCGAAACAGCCAGATCACGGCCACGCCAAGCAGCGGGCAATGCGGCCAAGCCGCTACCGGTGGTGACGCGTCCATCGCTAATAACGATTAATCCGTCAGGTCGTTGCTCAGCAATTAACCGCGCGAGGTCATCGCCGAGCGGACTCGCGGAACCGCTGGCGCTGGGTGCGGTAAGGGCAAGGTTTTTAGCGTCGAGTCCGCCAGGAACGCCACCGATACCGCGAAAATCAGCGGTTAACGGAATTTTCTCACTGCGCTTTTCCAACGCTTGAGCAATCGCGCTGACGATGGCGACGCGTTGAGTCTTGCCTGGGCCATCGGTACGAGCCATGGAGGCGCTACGATCGACCGCTACCAGCACGCGACCCGGCATAACCGTGGTGGTGGTCGAGCGCCACGCTGGACCAGCGATCAGCAACACCAAAGCCACCAGCGCAGCAGACCGACAGCAGCGTCCAATAATTCCGGCAGTTCCAGGTGCTGACGGTCCGTAACGTCGCCAGCCCAACCACGCGACGAATATCATCGCCGCCAGCACAACTAACATGTGCCACGGTTCAGGTGCGTGTTCGAAAACGAAATCGACGCTGGTGGACATCAGGTCGCTCCGTGCCAAGTCCGGAAATTCGATCGCTTGGCAGTCGGATGAGCGTGAAGGACACCAAGGTGGGTATTCTTAACCATACTTTCTCCCGGCCCACGCGGCGACCAAACCTTCGCTGATGGCAAGCAACAATGCGGCAATCGCTAGCGCCAAACCCCAATCGCTGCCTGGTCGTTCAGGCAAAGCTTCGGCTAATGTTTTTGCTGCTTGGCGCGGCGGGTCTTGTTGCAATTGACCTTCGGAACGACTGGGCAACACAATCACCGAAGGATTATTGGAGCGCGTCCACACGCCAGGTGCCAGCAGCAATGGCTCACCGGTTTTGACCGTCACTGACAGCGCGCCACGTTGAAGCGTTGCCGTGGTCGGCGCCGGTTGGCCAGCTTGCCAAAAAATCGGCGCGGCGAGCGCGGCGGTCGCGCGGCGAGCGACGCGATTCACCCACAGCGGCAGGGTGCCGCGCGCGCGCAGGCTTTCGTCACCGGTGGGTTGTAAATCGGTCAGCTCAACAATGAGGGCTCCAGCACCGACAGGAATCTGCACCACCAGCGGAGCTTCGCCGGCACGCAATAACACCTGGGCATTTTCCGGCAGCGTCACCGCGGGAACGCTTTCGCGGCGGCCAACCGAGAGCACTTCGTCGAGATCTTTTTCACCCGAAAAATAAGCGCCGCCTGGGCGTTGATGGTCGCCGACTGTAAGCGCTGTTACCAATGGACGCAGCGCCTGATCTTCGCTCAGAAGACTCAACGTCGCCCATAAAACACCGCCGTTGGTGACCCAATCGGCCAACGGACGTCCGTCGGCCACCCGTTCACGCAGCGCTACCAATCCATGTGGAGGCAGTGGTTCGCCACTGAGCTGCGGCGCGGCGATGCGCTTGTGTTCGAACGCCGTGGCGTCGGCAGCGAGTGAAGCGGAGAGATAATCCGTCTGTTCGCCAATGCTTAATACCGTGACAGCACCACGCACCAACACCGATAATTCCAATAGATTATCGTAATGTAAACCGACATCATCAATGCGAACGCGCAGACGATGTTCGCCAAGCGTCAACGGTGGCGTGGCAATGCGTAATAATCCGCCCGTGACCGAGGCACCGACGAGTGGTAAAAAAGGTCCATCATCGGCGGCGATGGCAGCGCCGCTTGCTGGGCCAGTGACGCGCAACATGAATTCGTTTGGCTGATCAGGGCGCAAATCGCCCATATTTGCCACGCCTTCAACCAGCGCGTTAGGCGAATGGTCGCCGACATAAAGCCGAGCTAAACTGCGCGCATGCGGCTTGAGCAAAGCCGCGATCCGACTGCCGTCGTCTTGTTGAAAATCAGAGATCAGCACCACATCTGCGGCGGTACCGACCAAAGTGCTGAGCTGATCAGCAAGCGGGCCCTCTGCGGCGTGTTCAAGTCCGCCGGGCAAGTCAGTCGCATCAAGCCGACCGAGTGCCGAACGCAAATCTGCAGGAGATCCCGCGCTTAATTGCTGCACATCATTTGCTACGCCGATGACGACCACGCTGCGATAGTCAAAGGTCGCTTGTGACAACGCGGCTTTTGCCGCAGCTAATGGCCCCGGATCATTTCCACGCGCACCCATGGATGCCGTGCGATCGATGATCAATACCAGACGATCACCGCCGCCCAGTCCAGGCAACGCTGGCCGGGCGATGCACAACGCGATCAGCAAAATCACCAAACAACGTAAAAGCAGCAGTAAAAGATTGGTGAGGCGGTAACGACGCTGAGCCGCTTGCGCTGCCGCCAGCAACCACCGCATCGCTGCCCATGGCCTGGGCTTGGGCCGCTGCCGCAGCAACAAATGAATGAGGATTGGGACGGCTATGGCCGCCACGCCCCACAACAGCAAAGGATGCAGTGCAGTAAACACGGGCGACGTGTCTAAGCCGCTTTGAAAACTCGGCTAGTGCGAATGTCACAGGACAGGACGTCACTGAGGGACGCAGCGCAGATTCTTCATGCTCCCGATGTCCCTGGTCTTCTCCGTGCTTCCCGGTTCGCGACAGGGTTCTATGGTCCCGGCCATGCGCTGCTTCATCATTTGTAGTCTGCTCCTAAGTTTGCTCATGATCGCTGCGTCGCCATTACCAGCGGCGAGCGTGGCGGCACTTGACGGACGAGTGCTTACGGGCGAAGCGTTGACCTTCGATGCGAAAGCGACCTCCGTTACCATCGGCGGCGCGGCAATAACGCTGGCCGACTGCGATTGGATAGAACCTGGCGATGGTTCAGGAATCACCTTGCCAGGAATGGCCGGCAAACACCTGGGCCTGTGGTTGGTTGACGGTTCGTGGCTGCCAGCCACCAGCATCGCGGTCGGCGCCAAGGATCACGAATTGACGGTGAATGGAATGTTTGGCTCGCTAACGCTACCCCTGACGGCAGTGCGCGGTTGGGGCACGGGTGTCGTCATGCCCGGTGCGGAAATAAAAGAAGATCAGGTCTTGCTCGATAGCGGTTTGATTAGCGGTCGGGTGGAGGGGCTCGTAGCAGGTAAGCTTATTCTGCGCAGCGCGCTTGATCCAGAGCCGCTGCAATTGGCGCTCGATCAGGTGCGAGGACTGCGCTTGGCGATTGCTGTTCGTCCCGGCAAAGGCGTACGCTTGATCGCCGCGCTTGATGAATTGCACCCGCCTTTGCGCGTGGTGCCAACCGCCAACGGCTTTGCTCTTGGCGCCGCACCGCACGTGCTGTTGGGAAAGAAATTGGACTCCGTGCGTTTACGCATGGAAGGTGGCCGCCGGCTGTACCTCAGCGAAATTGACCCCGCAAAGGTTGAAGAAACCGGCGCTTTCGGAGTCGTCTGGCCATTTCAACGCGATCGCAATTTAGATAGTTCACCACTGCGTTTAGCTGGCATTCGTTATGAACGCGGCCTGGTGGTGCATAGCCAAGCGTACCTCAGCTGGAAACTTGACGGCCAATATATTCGCCTGCGTGCGCTCAGCGGTCTTGCGGATGTGGTGGGCGATCAAGGTGACTGCGCGGTCAGCATCAGCCTTGACGGCAAAGTGGTGTGGAACCGCGACAGCGTTCGTGGCGGCGAAAAACCGCAGACCATCGACCTCGACTTAACCGCTGCCAAACAACTAGAATTACGCGTTGAATACGGCGCACGCTACGACATCGCCGATCACTTCGTTTTAGCGGATGCGTATGTGATCAAAAAGTAGTGAGGCGAAAGCACTCGCTTTTCGTTGCCTTTTATTCGGCTTTCTATTCTGCTTTTTTACCCGGCATAAGCAGAGCCCGCAAATTATCCGGCGTTACTTCAACGGCCATGATCGTGCGGTCGGGGCCTGGGCCAAGAAGTGCGATGTGAGGATTGTGGCTCGGCAATTTCCACGCTGTGGTCCATGCTTTGGCATTGCCATTTTCCCCAGGGCTGGCCCACAATAAATCGACTTCTTTTGCTCGGGGAAACGAACGCAGACGACTGGTGGCGCTCAAAAGGTTGGACTCAAAAGTGACACACACCACTCGACGTTGATCAACCGGCAAGACGTCGAGCGCGGTCAGGTAACGGTTGAGTAAAAATAGCGACGCATCGTCGATCACATCGACGAACAAATAAAATAGCCAAGGTTCGCTGCACTTGCTCACCGGTTCATCAGGGCCACCCGACAAATTGCGGCTGACGATTTTGGGCGCGGCAGAACCCATGGTTTCGTGAAACGTGACTCGCTCCATCAACGGTGAAAATTCAGGAACTTCCGCGACCAATGCTTGCCCCATCGCGCGGGCCTCAGGAACTTTTCCCTGACGCAGCAAAAGCAGCACACGCAGGCGCTGGCCACTGGCTTTCATCGCTGGCGAGGCCAAGCCGTTGAGGCGGTTGAGCAAGGGCTCCACCCCATCGCCATCGCGGTAGGAATAGCGCCAATTAGCGAGGTAAAACACCGCTTTGTTTTCCAAGCGCGTGCCAGCAGCAATCTCCACGGCATGTTCAAGACGTGATTCTAACGCCTGTTCCTGCTGTAATCGTTCGGCCGGTGGCATTGACGCCGCTCGTTGAAGTTCTTGGTCAATGATCACCAATTGCGCTTCTGCCTCTGAAATTTGGGCCGCATTGGGATCTGCCGGACGAAGGACGCCTTTTAAAGTTTTAGGGTCTCGCGACTGATCAAGGCAGCCCGCGCACAGCAACCAGGTGCTCAAGAAGAAAAGCCAATAACGCATGGCAGCGGAGTATGCTCTTCATCATCGCCGCACCAAGTCCGGGCCATCATCGGCCATCATCGGCCATCATCGGTCATCATCGGCCATCATCGGCCATCATCGGCCACCAGCGGCCAGAGAGTGTGCCTTGGAGCCGGTCAGATCGTTCGCGCGAAAAGGCTCGCCTCATCAACGAATGCCACGCTCTCTTAGTACAATGCAGACCAGGAGTGGAAATCGGTGCATGTTGCCCGAGCTTCGCCGTCCTTCCGTTGAGCCATTCAAACCCGTGACGTGTACACCCTGAGGATCTCTGAAGCGACATCACTTTTGAGCCCATCCCAGCGTGCCCGATCACCATCCAAGGATAAATACATGAATACGTTTCCGCTGTCTCTGTCTCTGTCTATTTCCCTCGCTTGCCTTTTTGTCGTTGGCCTGCAGGCCGAAGAGCAGAAAAAAAATGATCTCCCGGCGGCGGATGCCGATGGCTGGGTTTCACTCTTCAATGGTAAGGATTTAACCGGATGGCAAGGCCTGGAAGGCTATTGGTCGGTCGTCGATGGCGCGATTCAATGCAGCGAAACCAAAGAAAACTCGAAGCAAACCAATCTGATCTTGCTGAGCTCGAAAGAGTCCCCAGAAAAATTCGCCAACTTTGAGCTGCGGTATAGCTGGAAGTGGATTACTCCTGGTGGCAATTCAGGCGTGCAAGTTCGTGGACGAATCGATAACGCAGAAGCGCTCCATGTCGGCGGATACCAAGCGGACATCGATGCAGGGAATCAATACACCGGGATCTTCTACGACGAAGGTAGCGTCGTAGGAGGACGAGGAATCATGAGCAATGTTGGAGAAAAAACCTTCTGGGACGCCGACCACAAGCGCACCAACACCCCGTTAGATAAAAATGCCGCCGAGATCAAAAAAATAATTAAACCTGTTGGCGAATGGAATGACGGCGTGGTGATTGCCGACGGCAACCGCATCGTCTACAGCATTAATAGCCACGTCGCGACGGATATGACGGACGCTAGCCCCAAAGGAAAGAAGGACGGCGTGATCGGGCTTCAAATGCACAGTGGCCACACCATGACCCTGCAATTTAAAGACCTAAAAATTAAGCTGTTGCCAGCGTCTAAATAGCGCCACGAAGGAAGCCCCAGTGCCTTATTCCTCGTCGTTCGGGGTGGAAGGCGCTGGTTGCTCGTCGTTCGGGATGAAAACGCTTCCTCCCCCAAAACGACCGCGCTCGTCAACTGTGATACGACAAAAAAGCGCCAAGAAGCGCCAAAAGCGCCAGGAATTTCCAATGAAAGCTATCGTGCGTCGTTGGTGTCAAGTCGCATTCATGGCCGTGTTCGTCGCGGGATGTACGCAGGCTGACCGTGTTTCAAATGAGGTGGATCCATCAGCCGCCGCGACTTCAGAAGCTGTGGTTGCCGCCGGGCATTCGGCACATGGTGAGGCCTTCAATGAAGGCCCGCGTCAGGCGGCCTATCTTTTCGCAGGCAACGGCGCGGCGCATTTTCCCATCACCAGAACCACTTCGGAAGCACAGTCGTTTTTCGATCAGGGGTTAGGCCAGTTGTATGGTTTTTGGTATTTCGAAGCGGAGCGCTCGTTTCGCCAAGCAGCCACCAGTGACCCGACCTGTGCCATGGCCTATTGGGGGATGGCGATGGCAAATATTGAGAACGAGAAACGGGCTCGCGGTTTTATCGCCGAAGCCATGCGCCGTCGATCGCAGGTAACCAAACTGGAACGCCTACATATTGAGGCCTGTCATGCGTATTATGACGAAAAGTCGAAAGCGAAAAAGAAGGCTCGACGGAGTGCCTATTTAGCGGCGCTCAATGCCATCATGACGGAGTTTCCGACGGAGTTAGAAACCAAGGCCCTGGCGGTGCGTTATCGCTGGGAATTTCGTGATGACGTGAAACTGAAAGACGCGGACTATACGGCGTCGAATCACTTGCTCGACGAGCTTTTCGCGGTCACGCCACTGCATCCCGCACATCATTTTCGCATTCACTTATGGGATGAAAAAGACGCGAAAAACGCCTTGACCAGTGCGGCGCAGTGCGGCCAGTCGGCGCCAGCGATTGCTCACATGTGGCACATGCCTGGGCATATCTATTCGAAACTCCAACGCTTTGACGATGTCGCTTGGCAGCAAGAAGCTTCTGCGCGGGTTGACCATGCACACATGATGCGCGATCGCGTGCTGCCTGATCAGATTCACAATTACGCACACAACAATGAATGGCTGTGTCGCGATCTGATGCTCATCGGCAGGATGTCTGACGCGCTCGACCTGGCTCACAACATGGCGTCGCTGCCACGCCATCCGAAGTATAACACCTTGAAAAAAGGCAGCGGCGAGAGCGCCATCGCACGTTTGTATGACATCCATTATCAGTTCGAGCTGTGGGAGGCGATGTTGATGTGGACGGATCAGCTGGCCAAAGAATCATCGTTAGATGCGCAGGCGACAGTGACTCTGCAGCGTGCGCGCGGCGTAGCTTTTGCTCATCTCAAACAAACGACGGGTTTGGCCAACGCGATGGCTTTCATGGAAGAACGTTTATTCGAGCTTGAAAAACAGCAAACCAACGCCGGACAAGCCGCCTTTGAGCGGGTAGAAAAGGCCGCCGTTGCCAAAGGTGCGGCGGTCAAGCCAAGCGCAAAGGACACCGAAAGCGTTATCGAGAATGGCACGGAGAAGACCGCCGCGAGCGACCGCGCTGAGGAAAATACAAAGCAAACCAAGGAAGAGCGCGCAAAGTCTGAAAGCGAAGAAGGGGAGAAGGAAGGCGAAAAGGAAGGGGAGAAAAAAGGCGAAAAAGCGAAAGAGAAAAAGCCCGAACCGGCGGCAAAGAAAAGCCCTGCGGAACTGGCTAAAGAGAAGGCGCGCAAAGAATTTGATAAACGCATTTCGCCAATCAAAGCCGCGCTCGCCGAATTGCGTGCCTTGACCTGTTTGGCAGCCGGTCCATCTGCTGAAGCGAAAGAGCTGTTGGCGGCCTGCGCGAAAGAGGTTCCGCCATTGCGCTTGGCCCATTATTATCTGAGCGCTGGCGATAATGAACAAGCACTTGTTACGGCGCGTAAAGCGGTTTCTGACAAGGACGGCGATCATAGCGTGTTGCCGCTCGCGCTCCTTGCGCAGGTTCTTTGGGTCACCGACCACCAGGATGAAGCGCGTACGACCTTTGATAAACTACGCGCGTTGAGCAGTCAGGCCGACCTCGCTGCGCCGCCGCTGGCTCGCTTGGCACCACTCGCGGTAGCCTGCAACGCACCTGCCGATTGGCGTGCGCCAGCCAGCGTAAAAACCGATGTCGGAGTGCGCCCCGCGCTCGACACCCTTGGTCCGTTCCGTTGGCAACCATCACCCGCCTTGCCATGGTCGTTGCCCGACGCGAGCGGCAAACAACGGAGTTTAAGCGACTATCGCGGTAAACCCGTGGTGGTGATTTTTTATCTGGGCAATGGCTGCGTTCATTGCACGGAGCAGCTGTCAGTCTTTGGGCCGCTGGCCCAGGCATATCAAGATGCTGGCATTGAACTGATTGGCATATCGACTGATAACATCGTTGATCTCAATCTGGCTTTGGCGTCGACCAAAAGCACCAATGGATTTGCTTTCCCGCTCGTCGCCGATCCCAACAAGACCATCTTTAAAACCTATCGTGCATTTGATGATTTCGAAAAGAGCGCCTTGCACGGCACCTTTCTTATTGATGCCGAGGGCTTGGTCCGCTGGCAGGACATCAGCTTCGAACCATTCATGGACGCGAAGTTTTTATTAGAAGAAGCGAAACGGTT
>JANMYZ010000366.1:0-2543 GCA_031382605.1 Planctomycetota bacterium
CCGCGCGGCATGGTGTCGACCGCATAGCGGTATTCCAAATCCACCGCCTGCTTCATCAGGTCGATGATCTCGGCCTGGAACGTCTCCGTCCACAGCCCGGGATTCTCCTGCTTGATGGTGTTGATGACGTCGATGCCAAAGTTCAGGTGCATCGATTCATCGCGCAGGATGTACTGAAACTGTTCGCTGGCGCCGCTCATCAAATTACGCCGGCCAAAGCTGAGCATCTGGACGAAGCCGACGTAGAAGAAGATGCCTTCCATCAGCACATAAAACCCAATGAGATTCCGCAAAAGCCGCTGATCAGTGGCGTGAGTGCCGGTTTTGAAATTGGGGTCGCACAGTTCGCGGGTGAACTGCAGTTCGAAGACTGCCTTGTCATGAACGGCAGGAATTTCGCGGTACATGTTGAAGATTTCGGTCTCATCCATGCCCAGCGATTCGATGATGTACTGGTAGGCGTGGGTGTGCAGCGCTTCTTCGAAGGCGTGGCGCAGCAAATACTGGCGGACTTCGGGATTGGTCAGGTGGCGATAGACCGCTAACACCAAGTTGTTGGCGACCAAGCTGTCGGCGGTGGAGAAAAAGCCGAGGTTGCGCTTGATGATGCGGCGCTCGTCTTCGCTGAGCATGGAGCCTTTCCACGTCGCGACGTCGGCGGCCATGTTGACTTCTTGCGGCATCCAATGGTTGGCGCAGGCGTCGAGGTATTTCTTCCACGCCCAATCATATTTGAACGGCACCAGCTGATTCAGGTCAGCGTGGCAATTGATGATCTTTTTATCATCGACGCGAATGCGCGCCGCGCCCATGGTGGCGTTGAGCGATTCATCAACCTTCGCCCGATCGGAAGCGAACGTGCGCGTGGTTTCGTTCGCCAAAGCCGATGCCGGGTTCAGCGTGGTAGTCGCCGCAGCCGCAGCCGCCATGCGCAATTCCGGCGCCGAAGCAAAAGCCTTAGTCCCCGGTTTAGGCGTCAAAGCCCGCGCAGGTGCCAATAAATCGGCAGCAGTGGTTGGTTCATTGTCATCCCAGGAGAGAGTCATGTTTTATATGTCCTAAATTGCGAGGGGCACACGGGGAGCTACGAGCTGCGAGCTACGAGCTACGAGCTGAGAGCTGAGAGCCGCGAAAGGTGAGAGCGCGAGAAGCTGCGAGCTACGAGCTGCGAGCTACGAGTCGCGAAAGGTGAGAGCGTGAGGAGCTGGGAGTCGCGACAAGGGGGAAGAGACGATAGCAGGATTCGGATGGTACGTGGTGCGAGCCAGAAGCTGCGAGCGGAAAGTGATGAACTCGCAGCTCGCAGCTCGTAGCTAGCAGCTAATTACTGACATGCCTCGCAGGTCGGATCCGTGCGATCGCAGGCCTTGCCCTGCATCGTTGGTGCCGGTGCCGGAACCTTCGCCACGCCGCCGGATGACACCGCGTTGAGCTGACCGCTCTTGCCGGTGCTCTTTTCGACGTGGGTGGCGCCCTGCGAACGCAGGTAATAGGTGGTTTTGCAACCGGTTTTCCAGGCCAAGAAGTACATGTCGTGCAATTTCTTGCCCGACGGTTCCTTCATGAACAAGTTCAACGACTGCGCTTGATCGATCCACTTTTGGCGGCGCGATGCCGCTTCGATCAACCACTTTGGTTCGATTTCGAAGGCCGTGGCAAACAACGCCTTCAAGTGATCGGGCACGCGGGATATTTTCTGGACCGAACCATCGTAATATTTGAGGTCGTCGCACATTTGGCGATCCCACAGGCCGCGCTTCTTCAATTCGTCGACCAAGTACATGTTCACCACGGTGAAGTCGCCGGACATGTTCGATTTGACGAAGAGGTTTTGGTAAACCGGTTCGATGCACTGGCTGACGCCAATGATATTGCTGATGGTCGCGGTCGGAGCGATCGCCAAGGTGTTGCTGTTGCGCATGCCGTGCGCAGCGATGTGCGCACGCACTGGCGCCCAGTCCATCTTGGCACTGGTGTCTTGGTTCAGCTGACCGGGCTTGCGATTGTCAGCCAAGATCTTGATCGAATCGATCGGCAGAATGCCTTTCGACCACAGACTGCCTTGATAACTGCCGTAAGAACCGCGTTCCTTGGCCAAGCGTGAGCTAGCAAGAATCGAATAGTAACTGACCGCTTCCATCGATTCATCGGCAAACGCCACCGCTTCATCGCTGGCGAACGCTAGGCCGCGAATGCACAACGCATCGTGGTGACCCATGATGCCAAGGCCGACTGGACGATGACGCAGGTTCGATTTACGCGCTTCGGGGCAGGTATAGAGATTGATCTCGATGACGTTGTCGAGCATGCGCATCGCAACGTTAATGGTCTCTTCCAACTTCTGGTGATCGATGCCAGCGGCGGTGACGTGGGCAACCAAGTTGACCGAACCCAAATTACACACCGCGATTTCATCGCGGCTGGTATTGAGGGTAATTTCGGTGCACAAGTTGCTGCTATGCACCACGCCAGCGTGCTGTTGTGGACTGCGCAGATTGCACGGATCTTTAAACGTCACCCAGGGGTGGCCGGTTTCAAACAAC
>JANMYZ010000386.1:0-5040 GCA_031382605.1 Planctomycetota bacterium
GTTGTATAAACCATGACCCATCTTGAAGCGTCCCGCACTCACTGAGAAATCGACCCCGGTAGCAATTGTGCCAAATGAATAGTTTCCAAAAGCCCAATCGATGGTCGGTTTGTTATTGAAGGAATCCCCTAAGTCTTGCGCTGCAACTTGAATGCCAACACGCAGACGTTCGATGGGAGTTGCTACCACATTTAACGCCATTTCATTGAATTCAAAAGTACCGTTATCTTCACTTTGAGCGGCAAACAGCGCATTGTTCATGGTTACCAGGTAACCCTGACTGACAAATCCATGAATTTGGAGATCGTCGGCTGCCTGCGCAACGCCGATTCCGGCGATCAGGGACAAGGTGGGGATAAAGAAATATCTGCTGTGCATGGAGTCCTCGTGGATTGAGGTTCGTGAATGAAGGGTGAACGATTGATGGTCTAGGTACCACATGAAATCTTCATCCGTCAAATTTTCTTTTCCGCGCGCAAAGAAAATTTGCCAAACCATGTCGCTGCAAACGTCGGCATGGCCCCCAAAGATGCTGATCGATTTCGCATCACTCGCCCTCGCTCAAATGCGACATGAGTAGTCACTTTGCTTGGCACAAGACTGATGCCGTGATCAGCTATGATTCCTGAACGATTGCCATTTAGTCGACACAAATACCTTCTAATATTCATTTTACGTCAATGACGAGGCTAGCCATGACGCTATTCATGGATGCTCGAACCGCTCGGTGTAAATGCGTGCTTGGGCAACACTTCATGCACCTTGCCTCAGCCCACGGCATAAACCTACCATAAGCTCGTTCGCGTTCACGACGCCCGGAGCTTTTTATGTCTAACCATTCCCTTCCGCTCAACCCCGTTTCCGACCAGACCGGTGCCTTGCGCGTGCTGACGTTGTCGACCACCGCCTTCACTTTGCTGTTCGCTGTTTGGTTGATGTTCGCGGTGATCGGCATTCCGATTCAAAAAGAATTCGCACTCACTGACGTGCAGTTTTTCTGGTTGGGCGCCATCGCCATTTTGAGCGGTTCGCTGTGGCGACTGGCATTCGGCATCCTGACCGACCGCGTTGGCGGCAAAGTCATGTTCACTGCGCTGCTTTTATTTACGGCCATCCCGACGTACATGGTCAGCCATGCAACGTCGTATGATGAATTGATGATTTTGGCAGTCTTCGTCGGTTTGGCGGGGAACTCGTTCAACGTCGGAATCTCTTGGAATTCCGCATGGTTTCCGCAACAGCGCCAAGGCATCGCCTTAGGAACTTTCGGCGCCGGAAATGTTGGCGCATCCATCACCAAGATGGTCGGACCAGCGCTGATCGCGCTGATGCCAGCAGCAGGAATCGCTGGCGGATTGATCCCAGGCGGCTGGCGTTTCGTGCCGGTGCTTTACACGGTGCTGTTAGTTCTGATGGCAGCGGCGGTGTGGTTCCTTTCACCCAGCGTCGATCGCAAACCAGGCAAAGGCCGACCTCTTGGACAAATGTTGCGTCCGTTAAACCAAATCCGGGTGTGGCGTTTCAGCCTGTATTACGTGGTGGTGTTTGGTGCTTACGTCGCCCTTTCGTTAGCCCTGCCGAAATATTACATGACGGTCTATAAACTCGACCTTGGCGTGGCCGCAATGTTGGCAGCATTGTTCATTTTTCCTGCCAGCTTGCTACGTCCGCTTGGCGGCTATTTGTCGGACAAATACGGTCCACGCGGCGTGATGTACGGCGTTTTCACTATCATGAGTCTCGCGGCAGGAGTCTTAGCGTTACCTGCCGGTAGCCTGGGATTTACTCTTGATGTCTGGAGCTTCACCGCCTTGGTGTTCATCATCGGAGTCGGCATGGGCGTCGGAAAAGCTGCCGTATTTCGCTATATTCCTGACTATTTTCCCAAGGACGTCGCCGCAGTTGGTGGACTCGTTGGCTTGCTCGGCGCACTCGGCGGATTCTTCCTGCCGCTGATGTTTGGTTACCTCAAAGCGTGGACTGGCTGGACCCAGACCCCCTTCATCGTTTTATTTGCCTTGGTCGCCGTCAGCTTTTTGTGGATGCATGTGGTGGTCTTGGGCCTGAAACGAAGCGAATCACGAGAAAACCAAGTAGGATCAGTCGTTACGGCATAATTTTTCATCGCTCGCTGCCTACGCTTCGGACAACCTTCGACCTGTCGGGATTTCCTACAGAATATTCTCGCGAACTGGGGAGATACTTAAGAGGTCAAGCGCCACCCTCCATAGAAAAGGCACTCCCATGCGCCCCAGCATCATCGCCACGATCCTTTCCATCACCGCCCTCGCAGGCACTGGCTTCGCCGGTGATCAATTCGGCAAGCCCGAAGGCAAAGGCGACGGCGACGGCAAGCCATCAAACGAACGTCACCGGGATGGCGAGGGCAAGCTAACCGAGGAGCAAAGAGCCGCCCTGCGCGAGCGCATAGAAGGCATGAAGGAAAAGCATCCCGAGCTGTTCAAAAAGATCGACACTAATGGCGACGGAAAAATTAGCCCTGATGAAAGGGAAGCGGCCCGTGAAAAGCTGGAGCAGTTCCGCCAAGATGGCGACCGTAAGCTAACCGATGAACAGAAGGAAGCGCTCAGAGAGCGCATTCAAGGCATGAAGGAAAAACATCCCGAGCTGTTTAAGAAGATCGACAAGAATGACGACGGGAAAATAAGTCCTGAAGAAATGCACGCCGCCCGCGAAATACTTGAGCAGCATCGCAAAGACGGCAAAGACAAGTAACTCGTACTTTGAATGGTGAAAAACCGTGCCAGCGGAAGCTTAACGCTCCGCTGGCCAGGTTTGTCCAAGCGTTCGTGGGCCGGTTGTTCCGCGACGCATCAATGCCAGCGCCAACAAGGCGACGATAAAGGGCAGTGCCTGAAATAATTGATACGGCACGACCTGATTCAGTCCGCGACTTTGCAAATGACTTTGCAGCGCATCAATGAAGCCGAAGCCCAAACAAGCTGCGGCTAAACCGAGCACGCGCCAACGTGCGAAAATGACCAGCGCCAAAACCACGAAACCACTTCCACCGGTCATCATGGGACTAAATCCGTGCGTCCGCATGATGCTGAGATATGCGCCAGCAGCTCCCGCCATGCCGCCGGCCACCATGATCATGGCGAAACGCCAGCGCTGCACCGCGATGCCTGCGGCAGCACACGCATCGGGCGCGTCGCCAAGTGCGTGAATAATCAGTCCCGTACGCGTAGAACGTAACATCCACCACGCAGCGATGGCCGCCACCACGGTCAACGGTGCCAGCACGTATTGATCAAAAAAAAGCGGACCAATCAGAGGTAGATCGCGTAGCCATGCTTGCGTGAGTGGAGCGACGGAGGGTACCGCACTGCGAAAAAATCCCGCGTCCGCAGGCAATTCCGCGAAGCCGTTGCTTTGCGCGATCAGCCACGCGGTTCCACTGCCGCCGACCGCCAATAAATTTATCGCCATACCGGCAACCATTTGATCCGTGCGCATAATCACCGTGACCCAAGCGAACAGCGCGGCCAAGACGGCTGCTGCGCTGACCGCGACGGCCAAGCCAATGAACGCCTGGCCGCTAAGCGCTGCGCCAAGGAATCCGGCAATGCATCCGGTCAACATGAAGCCTTCGATACCGACGTTCAGCACTCCGGCGCGTTGGGCACACAGTTCGCCAAGTCCCGCCAGCATGAGCGGAACCGCAGCCGTCACCGCCTGCGCGAGCAACAACACGATCAATAGGTCGTTCATGCCCCCTCCGCCTGCGGACGCAGCGCCCGCCGTGCGGCAATTCCTGCACCCACCAACACCGCTAACACCACCAAGCCTTGCACCACATCGCCAAGATCATGCGGAATCGCGAGACGTCGTTCCAGATGCCGCGCGCCGGTGCTGAGCATGCCCATGAACAACGCCGCCGCGATAATCCCAAGCGGATGCAATCGTCCGAGCATCGCCACCGCGATTCCCGCATAACCATAACTGACGGGAGCGCCGCTGAGCATGCCCGTCACTCCAGCAACTTGGAGAGCGCCAGCCAAACCAGCAAGTCCACCACTCAGGCCCATGATGGCTATTTGGCGCGCGGCAACCGGCATTCCCGCAAGACGTGCTGCCTGTGGATTCAGTCCCACCACCTGCACTTCAAATCCCACCGTCGTACGACGCCAGGCGATCCACAACACGAACGCTAAAACCACGGCAATGACCACTCCGACATGCAAGCGACTGCCGTCGATCAACACTGGCAAACGCAGGTGTTCGGCGATCAACGCGGTCTGCGGCGCGCTGGTGCTCACATCGTGCAATGGCCCCTGCACCAGCATGCCGACCACAGCAACCGCAATGAAGTTGAGCAAGATTGTCGACAGCACTACCGGCACGCCACGCCAGCGTTCAAGTCCCGTCGCCAGCAAAGCCCAGCTTGCACCAACGCTCGCCGACAGCAGCAAAACAAACGGTAAAATCAACCATCCTGGCCCAGGCGGCAACAGCACCGTGCCGAATCCCACCATGGCCACGGCACCGAGTAAAAATTGGCCCTCTGCGCCGATATTCCATACGCCACAGCGAAAGGCGACCGCCGCCGCAAGACCGGTAAGCAATAATGGTCCGGCTTCTTGCACGCTCATGGCCAAACGCACGCCGCTTCCCGCAGCGCCCGCGAACCACGTCGCCAGGACCGCTGTCGGTGCGTGGCCCAGCATCGCCAATCCCACCAGCACCACGACCACCACCAGCGCAATCGCTCCGCCAGCGAGCGCGATGCCTTCGATCATGCCACGCCAAGAACGTGTCATCATGAGGCTCCTAGCATCAAGCGACCAATTGCTGAACGATCTTCTGCTGGCCAATGACTATCGCTGAGTCGGCCATCGTGCAGCACCAATATGCGATCACTGACCGTCAACAATTCATCGAGGTCGCTATGCACCATCAACACCGCCGCGCCCGCATCACGCGCAGCGAGCAAACGCGCGAGCACCGCATTGGCTGCTCCAATATCAAGTCCACGGGTCGGGTTCACCGCGACAATGACTGGCGGATTCCCTGATA
>JANMYZ010000390.1:0-7517 GCA_031382605.1 Planctomycetota bacterium
GACATCGGATATTAATTTATTTCGGCAAATAAATCTGATCAAACGTCCCGCCGTCTTCGAAGTGCGTCTTCTGTGCTTTTTGCCAACCACCAAATACCGCATCGATAGTGATCAGTTCAAGCTTGGGGAATTGCTGCTCAAACTTGGCAGCAACCACAGCATTGCGCGGACGATAATAATGCTTCGCCACGATTTCTTGACCCTGTTCGGTGTAGAGAAAGTCCAGATAGGCCTTCGCCACTTCAGTGGTTTTTTTCTTCGCCGCGACCTTTTCCACCACGGCGACGTTCGGCTCGGCGAGAATCGACAAAGATGGAACGATCACTTCAAAATTACCCTGACCAATCTCATTGACGGTCAGGAATGCTTCGTTCTCCCAGCAAATCGCCACATCGCCGATACCGCGTTGGATGAAGGTGGTAGTCGAACCACGTGCACCCGAGTCGAGCACCGGCACGTTGGCATAGAGCTTGGCGACAAATTCTTTGGCCTTGGCTTCATCGTTGTGGTTGTGCTTCAGCGCGTAACCCCAAGCCGCCAAGTAATTCCATCGCGCACCACCAGAAGTCTTGGGATTTGGCGTGATAACGCTCACACCCGATTTAATCAGATCGTTCCAATCCCTGATGCCCTTCGGGTTACCCTTGCGCACCAGGAAGACGATAGTCGACGTATATGGCGCGCTGTTGTCGGGCAGTTTGTTTTGCCAGTCCTTCGGCAAGAGCTTGGCCTTCTCAGCGATAGCGTCGATGTCGTATGCCAAAGCCAAGGTCACCACATCGGCTTGCAGGCCATCGATCACGGCACGAGCCTGTTTGCTGGAGCCACCGTGAGACTGATTGATGGTGACCTCTTGGCCGGTCTTGGCCTTCCAATAGGTGGCAAAGACTTTGTTATAATCTTGATAAAGTTCCCGCGTCGGATCGTACGACACGTTTAAGAGGGTGACGGGATCAGCGGCGAAAGCAGTGCCGATCGCAAAGGCAGCAAGGGCTGCCAAAGTAAGGAGACGGGTGATCATAGGGGAAATCCTTGGATGAGGTTGGAGATAAAGATGAGGATGAGTGGTTGACGTAAAATAATTGCTGACAAACAGCGAAAACGAAAGTCAGCCGTGGCGTTGATCCGGCCGGATCTTTTCCGTGCGTTCGATCAGGTAGACTCGATGGATGGAAGAAGAGACAGAGAATCCCTATCGTGGAAAAATCATCCACGTCGCGGTCATCTCTGAATAATTGCTGGTGCTAGCGTACGCCGATCAAGGCGATGGCTCAGGCGCTGCGACGACTCAACGTCGACAACGCTCCCGCATTCGCTCCCGCTTTTGCTCACCTTGCGAGGAGATTCCACTGTTCTTCACGATGTCGGGCATGGTGCCCTCCTGTGGACTCGTCGGCTGACGAGTCGCGGTAAGCGGTCTGCACCCGCAAGGATGCGAGATCGCGATTACGGCCAGGTTGGGCTTGGTGGGCATCGCATTCCACGGTAAAAACCGTGAGAATGGAATGCCCGCCCACCTTTAGTCCGAGTAATTTATTTCGCGCCCCCGGCAAGTAGCGGCCTAAATCCGGCGCGGTCAGCAGTGCTGACGAAGGCGAAATCTAAAACATAACCCTATCTGTCAAGTAGGAGATTAAAAACCTATTTTAATATGCCTCGCTGTTGAGATCAAAATACCAACTGAAAGCGAGAGCGAATCACCTGCTCGGTTTCTTTGTCGATCGGGTTCGCATTCGTGCCACCACCACCAGCGACAAATTCGGTACGATCGTAGTTAAGCGCGATGCGCACATTTCGATTGAGCCACCAATTCAACCCGATGCCGTAGTTCAGTGCTTGTTCAGCGGAAGTGGTGCGTGAAGCAAGACCGTTGGAAAACGCAGCGTCATCGAGGTTGAATTCACTGATGCGAACCACTAATTGAACGGCTCCCCATCCACTTGTTCCTAAGCCACCGCCATCCGGTGAAATTCCGCGAAACCCACTATCTTCACCCGTAAGAACATAACCGCTTTCAATCTGCCACGCGGTATGAGTCACGCCGACGCGTTCCGTCAAAGCGGCTCCGGTTGCAAAGTTCGCAGTTCGGACCTCTTGCCGAGAATTGACGTACTCTGCGAGCACGTCCCATGAGCCCAAGGTGTAATATAGTTGCGGTGAAAAACGCAGCCGTTCTCCGTCGCTCACTGCGGTTGCAGCGTAAGAAAAAAAAGTCGTGCCACCGGGTGATTGATAGGTCGGCAAATTACTCGCGGTAATCGCGGTGTTAGCCGCATTTCGCACTGGCGCGTCTTGCCCGTACGAAACAGCAAAACCAATGTTCAAGCCGGCAAGGGCCACCACATTGCTCTCTTTGAAGGGCGCCGCGTACAAACGGGCGATGGCTTCTTTGTCATCCGAACTGTCGCTATCACGATCGGCGCGGTCGGTCGGCCCATTGAATATTCCGATCTGATAACTGAGTAGTCCGCCACCTATTTCGCCGAGCGCCTGAGCACCAGCATCGCGACCTGGGGAAAGTTGGGTGGGAAAACCACGCTCAATAAAAGCCGTTTGCGCATCGGCCTGTAAATATTCCAATCCAAATGGCGTTTTGAAGCGACCAGCTTGAAGCTTGAACTTTGGATCGATGTTAGCGGTTACATTCGCATCAAGCAGGCTGACCGGAGTGGTCGAGAGCGGGCTATAGTCGAGCACCAGCTGATAGTCGAAATACTTCGCCACGGTGCCCTGAAGATACGGTCGGACGCGGCGGACGAAGAAGGTATTATTCTTGGGCACCGCATCATCGTTCAGGTAGTACACGCCCTCGATCTGAGCTGATCCGCCAAATTTCAGTTTGTATGCACCGTCACTCGATGAGAGCGAGAAACCATCTTTACCATTGGCGGTGAACTTCGGTGCACCTTTGGCTGCGCTATCTCTCGCCGCTGCTTCCTCGGCGGCGATCTCCGCTTTGCGTTGCAGAATTTTAATTTCCTGATCGAGCGCCTGCAGGCGCTGCTCGACACTCGGCACCTCATCAACAGCAGGAAGGAAATGGGCACCGAGCGTGAATACAGCGGTGACCGATAGAGTCGTAGAAGAGAAGCGAAACATGGGGCGACCTCATGGCTTAACTTCCGGTAATCCGGTCAGCAGCAAATGATGATAGGTTTGATTCCACCGGTGATCCGGCTGGATGAACGACGGTGATGTCGTACGTGATGGAGCAACGTAGCTCTCATATTCCTACTTTAAAAGTAGGAATATGAATCGCCAGCACATCGACATTCAAAGTAAGCCATTTCGCTAATCAGATTTAACGCGAAGGAGCAGGCCGTGAACGGCCAGAATCGGCGAGCGTGGTAGACGACATCATCTCTACCGCAGCATCATGGACATTTTTAAACAGCCGACGAGTACCACAGGTTTTTTCGTCGTCGCAGTCCTCACAGCGTTGATAAGCGGTACGACTGAGACAGGGCAATGGCGCGACCGGGCCATCTATGATGCGTACCACCATAAGAAGCGTGATTTCCTCTGGTTCTTTGACCATTTCATGACCACCACCTTTGCCAACCTTACTGCGAATAATGTCATGATTGCGCAATTGAAGCAGGATGAGCTCAAGAAATTTCAGCGGAATGTGCTCCGCCTCCGCGATAACCCCAGCGCCGATAGGGCCGCTGCCCCGCTTGCGAGATAAGTGCAGGAGAGCCTTGATCGCATATTTCGCACGGTTCGTCAGCATACGTCCAGTCTATTAATGATCGCCAGCTCATCACTGCTGACCTATCGGAGATCTAACTCTTCGACCTGAAAACGTCAATCGCAGCTCCATATCGATTCATCTCGGTTCAACTCTGACGTTTGAGTGCCTGCACTGCCAAGTACAACCGACGAATTTCTGCAAGCGCCATCGTTCGTAAACCTGGGAAACGTTCGCCCAGTGCGCGTTGTAACAAAGAAAGAACTTGCTCATGGTTCAACATCGCGATGTCGACGGTCACCGTGCGCTCGTCAGCTGATTTTTTCAGCCGGGTTATTTCCATCACGGGTGCCGCGGTCGCTTTGACCGCAGCCTTTTTGAACAACAGATACGCAATCGTCTTTGGACTGCGTCCCGCTTGCTTGAATTCTTGATAACGCACAAAATGCCGAGGGCTTAAGCGTACCAGTTTGGGGCGAGCTGGTTCATTGAAGCGTTTTTGCCAGTTAGTGACGTAATACACCCAGCCATCGCGTTCGACAAAAATGGTGTGAGCGGCAATAGATTGAGCGGATTGAGTTGCCATGTCGCCAGCATGATTAGGCGACGAAAGAGCGGAAGCAGAAACATGATAGGTTTTACGCACCTTACGAAGAAGCGCTCACCTCAGCCAAAAGGCTGAGAAAAAGAATCGCCAAAGAGAGCGATAAACGGATTCGTTGGCTCACGTTGTTTGCCACCGTCCAAGGCCATAGCCGCTGCTGCGGCTAACCATGCTGATGCCAGCCAACGTCCGCGATGCAGATGGGAATAGCCATGCCCACGCTCCTGAAGAACGAGACGCTAGGGCCGTCTGAGGACTTATGGGTAAGCATTGGTGCGTGGTAGGTGGATTGGTGTTTGCTCAAACGCGATTGGCGAACTTCGCCACACGACGCTTCACACCAAGCGCATTTATCGCTCAGCGAAAACGCCAAGAGTCATCATTGCTACGATTGAGCGGATGATTCGCGGGCAGATCTGGAAAACGTCGACTGTCGCCACAGCCCATCAAAGCGACCGCGAGTACGCCCGTCAAAAGCGCCCAGCCCAACCAACGATGATGTTTGATGACGATGCTCACGGACCTGCTCCAGACGGGCGCAACGCTAGAGGCCGCCGATGAGGCAAGCAATCATCGTCAAGCGCGCGCCGGTCGCAGTGTGTGGTGGATTATGGTGAGTAGCCAATAGTTGCCCGCGCTCACCAAAGGCCTTGGAAACTCCGCGCTGCGAGCCACCCTGCGGCCATGCTGCGTGGCCTACGAACTATTGATGCTCCTCTCATCCAACGTCTGTGCGCGGGCGATACGCGTTTGTATCTGCGCCTGGGCACGCTTTTGCATGCGAAACTCGCGATTACCCAGAGCGCGCTCGAAAGCGCGGTGGAATCAGCCGCAGGAAAACTTTTATTAAGTGATCGTCGCCTGAGCGATGTCGCGAGCCCAGGGTTTGCCGCGTTAGTCGCTGAACACGGTTGCGCTGGGGTCGGCTTGGTGCTGACCAATGGCCAGGAGGATTGGCGCGTGATCGCGCTCGACGATGAAGTCGACAATCCGCTGACTGCCGCCACCGAGGCCGAATTTGCCGTACTCGCCACAGCAGCACCGACGCTCAACGATTCCGCCCTTGGCGACATGATGGCGACGTTGACGCCAACGCTGCGCATTCCGGTTGAGGGCTTGCTGCAAGCGCGCGCCGACGATCAACGCGCAGCCGCGCTTGAACAACTGCGTTATGCCGCGCCGCCGTTAGCCGTCGTCAGCGAATTGATGCCGATGCTGTTAGCCGACGCCGCTGAATTGGTGCGCGAACGCGCCATCGGTTTGCTGAGCGCGTGTGGTGCCAGCGTCGCGGTGATCGACTTAGTACGCGCGCTCCACCGCCGTGACGATCAAGCGCTCAGCCGTTTGGGCGAAAGCATCGCAAATCTTTCTGGCGTCCAGTTGGATCTGGTCGTCGCCGCACTGATGGCCACCGCCAACCGTGGCCAAACCACGCAAGCCGTGATCACGTTATGTCAGCGACTCGCAGCGCATTTGGCTCGTCATCGCGCGCTCGATCGCTTGATTGAATTACTGCTGCCCACGCACCTCAGTTTGCTGACCTTCATTCGCGATCTGCAAGAACACGATGCGCCACGCGTGGATGCGATTCTTCACCAATACCTTGGCCAAGGCGTCGAACAGGATGCCACCATCATCATGTTGCTGGCCGTTCCTGGTCGTCCGCGTGATGACGCGCTGGTCGATCGCGGCGTTGATTTACTACTGGAACGCGGCGAAGCACCGAAAGAACGCATGGCACTGGGTGCCGCTCTCCGTCGTTTAGACGGCAGCACGCATCGCTTAGCCGGACTCATCAGCGAACGCGGTCTGACCATCGGCGAATCGCACGACACCACGGTGTATTGGCTGTTGGCCGAACTGAGTCGTGATCACGCGATCACAGCGCCGATTGCCGAATCGCTCGCCATCACCGTGCGCAAATTATTGCGTGATGCTCCTGGTCCACATTTAGCTGCCATTCTTGAACAACAATTACCAGCAATGTTGCCCGCCAGTGACACTGCTCGCGGCGGCATGGTTGAACCGCTGGTGGAGGTCGTCGCACGTTTCCGTGACGAACGCTCACTCGACCTGGTTGCCAGTTGTTTGGCTGGCATCGGCGCTGCCGCCACCACGGCGATGTGGAATTTGTTAGAAGATCATCCGCATGAAACCGTACGCCTGCTTGCCGCCGATTTACTGCCACAGTTGATTATTGCCGGAGATCACGCGCAGGGACCTGCCGCCGTTACGCGTTTCGTACGCGGACTCGAACGAGCCCAACAAGCCAACGAACGCGGCGCTTTAGTTACCGCCGCCGCCCGCCTGACGCATGATTTATCGCTGGATACCGCCACCTGTGAACGCATCGCACAAGCCACCATCGACCTGGGCGAATGGGCGATCAACGCCAATGGCTACCTCGCCGCGAGTGCGAATTGCCCAGCCACCCTGCGCACCACCGTGCTCGAACATTTGCTCGAACAGTTGACCGAAGATCTACCCGATCGCCCAGTGGAACAAGTTCACGACGCCGCCACCGATGAAACGACGTTTGTGCTCGACGCCTCGCTCGGCGCGCACACGCACAATTTACCCAAGGTAATGACGGCGCTGCATCGCATCGGCATATCACCGCATTTACCAAGCGAATCCTTGACCCACATGGTCAACCGCATGTGCCAGCAATGGCGCGCGGTATCGAACTGGCACATCATCTGGGGCCCAGGAAATATTCAGGAACTTGGCCGCGTGCTCGGCCAGCTTGCCGGACGATTAAATTTCCCAGGCCCTCTGCGCGTACGTATCTGCGAAGCATTAATGCCCAAGCTCAGCCAACTGAGCATCGCGCGCGGACTGGCCCGCGTATTTGTCGCTGGTGATGGCCCGTACCTCAGCGAGCTCGCAGGCAAAGCGAGCGAACGTTTAATCCAACTTGCTGCGGATAAATATTACGCCGAAGATGAATGGCCAGATCTGGTCGAAACCCTGATCGACTTTTTGGTTATTCCACATCTCGGCCCACAAGGCGATTCCCATCGCCGCCGCTTGGTCAATTTGGTTCAAGCCTACCGCGTTCATTGCAGCAGCCGGGCACGCGCAAAACTGCGTGCGTTATTACCGGACTTGAATGCGGATCTGCGCGATCGGTTGGATTGGGTGTGAAAATTCGAGGAGAGCTGTCGGAGCGCCGCACGCACGACTCGAAGAGCCGCACGCACGACAACGCTGAGCCACGTT
>JANMYZ010000389.1:0-3102 GCA_031382605.1 Planctomycetota bacterium
CCGGTGAAATCACCGTCGCCGGTGATCATGTACTCAGCGGTTATCTCGGCGGCGCTGGTGATGCGGAAACCAAGTTCCGCGTCGATGATCGCATCTGGCATCGCACGGGCGATGCCGGGTACCTGGATGAGCGTGGGCGACTATGGTTGCTCGGTCGTTGTGGCGCACGTATCAGCGATGCGCGCGGCACGCTCTATCCGTTCGCGGTGGAAACCGCCGCGCGCACCGTCGCTGGCATCCGTCGCGCGGCGTTGGTGGGCCTGGACGGACAACGCATCCTGGCGTTTGAATCCTCTGCCACTGGCGATCCGGTTGAGCTACGTACGGCGCTGGCGTGGGCACAGCTCGATCGTTTCGTCGCCATGACTATTCCGCTCGACCGTCGGCATAACGCCAAAGTCGATTACCCTGCTTTGCTCAAAGCTGTGAGGACCACCGATGGCCAATGATCACCATTCCCTACGCACGTTGGCGGAAGGACTCACCTCGGGGCGCACGATCGATGAACTGCATGCTCGACTGGCAGGAAAACTAGGCGCGCGGCGTGAAAATCTCGGCGGCGGCATGGCCACGCCTGAGGCCGTGGCGAAACGTTGGGCCGCCATTGGTCGTGACGCAGGCGTGCTGGCGGATGCCCATGACCCAGGCGTGTTCGCCGCCAACTGCGAGCAATATATCGGCACCGTGAAGTTACCGGTTGGTCTTGCTGGCCCGCTGCGAGTAAACGGTTTGCATGCGCAAGGCGACTACTGGCTGCCGCTGGCGACGCACGAAGCGGCGTTGGTGGCGAGTTATCATCGCGGCGCACAATTGCTCAGCGAAGCAGGCGGCTGTTCGGCGTTGTTATTGGCGGAAGGCGTTACTCGTTCGCCGGGATTCGCCTTCGCCAGCGTCGCCGAAGTCGGACGTTTTTTGTTGTGGGCACTGAAAGAACAGGACCACTTTCGCACCGTCGCTGCCACCACCACCCCTCATGGAAAACTGGAAAGCATGCGCGTGACGGTAGAGGGCAATCACGTGTACTTGTTATTTGATTTTTCCACCGGTGACGCCGCTGGGCAAAACATGGTGACCATCGCCACGCAAGCGGTGTGCGATGATATTATCGCCCGTTCACCGGTGAAACCGGCATATTGGTTCATCGAAGCGAATGCGTCAGGCGATAAAAAAGCGTCAGCCCAATCCTTCGCCAGCGTGCGCGGAAAAAAAGTGACGGCAGAGGTCGTGCTCTCAGCCGAGCTGGTCAAACGTCGCCTGCACACTACCGCGCGCGCCATGGTGGATTACTGGCGCATGTCAGCGATCGGCGGGGTGTTGACCGGCACCATCGGCATTCAAGGCCACTATGCGAACGGACTGGCGGCGTTGTTCATCGCCTGCGGGCAAGACGCTGCCTGTGTTTCAGAGGCCGCTGTCGGCGTGACGCGTTTCGAAGAACGCGACGATGGCTCGCTCTACGCCGCCGTGACGTTGCCCAATCTTATTGTCGGCACCGTTGGCGGTGGCACGGGTCTGCCAAGTCAACGCGCTTGCCTCGAATTGATGGGCTTGTTCGGCACCGGCCATGCGCGCGCATTTGCAGAGGTCTGTGCGGGCACCGCGCTGGGTGGTGAGCTGTCGATCATCGGCGCGCTCGCCAGCGGACAATTTACGCGAGCACATCAACGCTTGGCGCGCGAACGGCAGAGCACGCATTTGACGCCGCCTATCATGAAACCGACAGCGCCGTCCGATGGGTAATCAGACAGGTGATCCGATGGGTTGGCGACGTTGGTGGGTTTATCAGCGTGAACGTTTTCCGTTGGTCGCGCATGGACCATTAATTCTGGCGTTCAGTTTCTGCGCCGTGGCGTTTTCCGCGCACCTGCGTGGGGCAGGTTGGCCGCACATCGGCGCGGTGGCGGTGGCTTTTGTTTCGAGCTTGTTGTTCTTTCTGCAACTGCGCATCGCCGATGAATTCAAAGACGTCGGCGAAGACACTCGCTGGCGACCATATCGGCCGGTGCCGCGCGGACTGGTCACGCTGCGCGAACTCGGCTGGGTGTTTGTCGCGGCGGCGGTGATCCAACTGGCATTAGCGTTGTGGTGGTCACCGACGCAGGTGGTGGTGCTGGCGGTCGCCTGGGCTTATCTCGCGGCGATGTCAGTGGAATTCGGTTGCCGCGCGTGGTTGAAACGCCACCCGATCATCTATCTGTGGTCGCATATGTTGATCATGCCATTGGTGGATCTTTACGCGACGGCGTGCGATTGGGTGCCAGCCAACGGCACGCCTCCAACAGGTTTGCTGTGGTTTCTGGCGGCCAGTTTTGCCAACGGCGTGGTGATCGAATTAGGCCGTAAAATCCGCAGTCCCGCCGATGAAGAGCAAGGGGTAGAAACCTACAGCGTGTTATGGGGACCAGCGCGGGCGGCGGGCGTGTGGTGGGGCATGGTGCTGATCACCGCGACGCTCGCGACCCTGGCCGCCAACGATGCCCACGCAGCGCTGCCGGTGGGCGCGACGTTGGCGGCAGGCGTTTTATTTGCGGGCATGTTGGTGTGGTGGTTCTGCCGTCGGCGTCAACCACGCGATGGCAAACGCATCGAACTCGCGGCCGGATTATGGACCCTGCTGTTGTACGGATCGCTCGGTTTGATTCCTCCTCTGGCGGAGTATTTTCATGGTTGATGCATGGATCCTGCACCCTGACAGCGACGCTGCCGACGCAAATTTTGGCGGCAAAGCGGCAGCATTGCGCGCGCTCGGTGTGCATGGATTGCCGATTCCAGCGTGGTTCGCTATCGCTCCAGACGCGTGGCAGGCGTGTCGATCTGCGGCGGCAGACGACTTCAGCGTCGTCGCCGATGCCGCGTTGGCGCAGCAATGGACGGCGGCGGCGGAACGCCTCGCTGGACCTGATGGTTTGCTTGCGGTGCGTTCATCTGCCAGTGACGAAGATGGCGGCGAGCACAGCTTCGCCGGGCAACTCGATTCGTTTCTCGCCGTGCGGCCTGCCGATGTGGCGGTTAAGGTTGCCGCCGTGTGGAAGTCAGCGTGGAGCGAGCGCATTCTGGCATATCGCGCCAGCCGTGGGCTTGGCGCGCCGCGTCCGCCAGCGG
>JANMYZ010000396.1:0-12974 GCA_031382605.1 Planctomycetota bacterium
GGTGGACTGGGGCATATGGCGGTAAAAATAGCGGTGGCGATGGGTGCGGTGGTCACGGTGTTCAGCAGGTCACCGGATAAGGAACGGGATGCAAAAAGATTTGGTGCCACCAGCTTTGTTCTTTCCACCGACCAGGACGTGATGAAGAGCCGAGCAGGCATGTTCGACTTGGTCCTCAATACCATCCCTGAACCCCATGACCTGAATCCCTACGTTCTGTTACTGAAGCGCGATGCGACCTTGGTGGTGGTCGGTGTGCTGACAGCGTTCGCCAAACCCACCGATAATAGTCAGGTCGCTTTTCATCGACGCAGCATCGCTGGATCGCTGATCGGCAGCATCGCTGAAACGCAAGAGGTGCTCGACTTCTGCGGCCAGCACAACCTTGCTGCCGATGTCGAAGTGATTGCCATGGCCGACATCAATACGGGATTCAAACGGATAAAAAGATGCGAAGTCCGTTATCGTCAAGTCATCGACATAGCAGGAACTCTGACCATTTAGTTTTCTCGGTAATCATCTTCTGCGTTGCGCGGCGAGCGGGAAAATTCCTGTTCGCCGCACCATTTCTCACGATTATATGTCGAACGACGTACATTCTATCAGTTAAAAATCGTCGTTAGTGACACTAAGGTACGAAATCTCCGGACAGCAGAAAATTTCGTGCCTTAGTGTCACGGGGGTGTGTGGGCGAAAGCCCCCGCAGAAACAAGCGAACAGCCCGGTCGAGACGATCATGAACCTTTGGTTCCGGCTCGGCCGGGCGGTGTTCAGATACAGCAATAATGCGATCCTTCCAAATGCCGATGGCCCTGGGTCACAGCAAATTGCAATGCCATTACGTGTGTTTGTTGTGTATTGCATGATCGGCGCATTTCATCGCGTCTACTTCACCTTACGGCCCTCGAAATGCGCGAAAATCATTGGCATGAATTCGGCATAGTCTTTTCATCCTCCGGCTCGACGCCGGTAAAATCCACCCATAACCAAGGTCTCTCCATGAATCCTCTCGTCCTTCTCCTCGTCCTGCTGCTCTTATTTGGCGGCGGTGGATTCTACTTCGGGGGTCCGGCATTCGGTGGCGGCGGGGTTGGGCTTATCATTCTGGTCGCCATCATCATCTATTTGTTCGGCGGATTCCGCGCCCGGCCATGATTGCCTTGGCGGATCGTTTGCCTGGGGAAACGATGATCTTTATTCCATTAGCTGATTGGCTTGCGGACACTGATTCCCTTTCTGATGAGGAGAAGCCATGACCAATTACATTTTCTGTCTCGTCAATGATATGGAACAGGCTCAATCACTGGTCCAGACTTTATCCGAGATCGGGGTCGACCGTGATCAGATCTCGCTTCTGTCAGCAAACCCCCAGGACAGCGACCGTTTGGCCGGTGATCTTCGCACGGAGGTCACGCATGGGGGATTCACTGGTGCAAATATTGGCGGAGCGATCGGTTGGCTTGTTGGCTTAAGCACCTTCGCGATTCCTGGGATTGGTTTGTTCGTTGCTGCTGGTCCGATTGTTGGATTCCTCACCGGCATTCTCGTTGGTGAAGCCGTGGGAAATTTGAAAGGCGCCATGATGGAAGGGATGGGAATTCCAGACGATTTACTTGCGCATTTTGAAAAAGAGTTGAAGTCAGGAAAAATCGTGGTGTCGGTGAAAATGCAAACGAGCGAAACGGTGGATCGTGCACTTGAAGTGGTGCGGTTATCCGGTGCAGCCGAGATCGGTCTCAAGCTTGATGCCGTCCCGGCAGTGACCGAGATCAAGTAAGTGTAATTCTGTTAGCGCTAATCTCATTGATCAACATTAGTTAAAGGTGCTCCCTTCCGCGCTGGCACTGCATTTTGCAGTTCATGTCTGAGCACCTTGTTGCCACCTGCATGAGGCAGGGTGCTAGAGGATTGATAAATTGCGAAAAAATCTGCATTTCATCTATGCCGATGATTGGTCCGCAGGTTGCTAAGTCCCAGCCACGGCAGATCCACTACCACGAGGGGATATTAATATGTTCACCGAACCAAAACTGTCTGTACTGACAGAATCCTTCGTCAAACGTATGCGGGAAACAACGCCCCCTGTTGTGCCAGCGGTCCGTCAGCAAGAGCAAGTGCAGCCGCAGCCGCAACCGCAAGACAGCGGCGATGCACTGAATCGTTTGCTGCGGCACGAATTGACCGCGATCGATACCTATCAATGCGTGATCGATACTTTTGACGGCCGCTTGGAAACTCAGCTCAAACCGATCCTTGAAGGTCATCAGCAGCGTGCCGCCTATCTGAATGATTATCTGCTGGCAATGGGAAAAAAACGTAACCACAAAGTTGGATTCTGGGGAGTGCTGATGTCGATGACTGACAGCTCGGGCACGTTACTCGATCTGCAGACGGTCCTGGCAGCTTTGTCTGAAATGGAAGGCCACGGAGTGTCAGATTATCGCCGTGAATTGTGTCATCTTGATGACCTGTCGCGGGTGCAGGTTGAAGCTGAGTTGCTCCCTGGGCAAGAACGTGCGGTGGCTAGCCTGGCTGCGGCTCAGTCGGCTGACACGGACGATTAACCGCCTGGTTCACCGTCATAATCCCTCGTTTGCATTCTCTATTCGTGATTGGTTCCGATGCTGCTTAATCCTTTGCGCCATCTTTCTGGCGCCCGTTCCCGTAATGCCGACTGGTATGCGCAGTATGATCGACCGGTAACATCGCCTGCCACCATGGACCAAATCCTGGCGCATGCGCGCGACCTTGCCGTGCTGCATGGCGAGGTCACCCAGGGCGGACGTAATCGTCTGCTTGGTTGGTTGCGCGTCAGTGTGAAAGAACTCTTCAAAGCCAGTGAAGAATTAGCGACGGCTAACCGCGCCGGCCGGCGGTTGCCTCCGGCGGCAACCTGGCTGATAGATAACCGTCAATTGGTCCGTGGTCAGGTGCTGTCGATTCGACGGAATTTTCCCGCGTCTTACAGTCGCCGACTGCCATTGTTGCAGCGCGGATCAGACCTTGGGCTGCCACGAATTTTCACCTTAGCACGCGATTATTTGATCTTTGCTGACGGTCATTTGGATGAAGCCACGCTTACCCATTACGTGACCGCGTATCAAGAAACCCAAGCGCTACGTTTAAGCGAGCTGTGGGCCTTGCCGATTCTTTTACGCCTGGGTTTGATTGGCAATTTATCTCGGCTTGCACGCCGCGTGGCGACCATGCAACAGCACGCCAACGAGGCGGCGATATGGACGGAACGATTGGTCGTGGCGGCAGAGGATCGCCCTGCTGATCTGGTGGTGGAGCTGAGCCGCTTAGCAACGGAATACTCTGAGCCGCCGCCGGCTTTCGTTGCTGAACTCATCCGCCGTCTGCATGGTCGGCATGCCGCCTTGCCGGTTGTCAGCGGCTGGTTGAGCGCACGACTTGCAGCCCTTGGGCGCGATGTTGATCAAGATGTGCTACGTCACAGTCAGATCCAGGCAGTCGATCAACTCGCCGCTGAAATTGCCATTACTAGCCTGCGCCGTCTGGATGAAATTGACTGGCGTACGCTGGTGGAATCCACCAGCGTGGTGGAGCGGATTTTGCGCACGGAATCCACGCAACAATATTCCTTGATGGATGATGACACCCGCGACGCCTATCGACATGAGGTCGAAGCTTTGGCCCGCTGGTCAGGGCGCCAAGAACCCGCCGTGGCAGAGGTGGCGGTAGCACTGGCAGCTGCTACGTCGGAGACCGTCACTGGCTCACGCCACGTCGGTCATTGGTTGATGGGCGATCAACGTCCAGCCCTTGAACAAGTTCTGGGGCTGCGTCGATCACCACGCGCAGGCCTGCATCGCTGGTATTTTCGCCATGGTGAAGTGCCGTACACGCTCAGTGTTTTATTAGCGGCAGGAGCGATGGCATTGGTGATGACGCTGGTAGCGATGCCGGCGACGTGGCCTGCCTGGTTGGTGCCAGTATTCGCTTTCGCCGCCATGATCGCGGCCAGCCAGCCAGCCGTCCAACTGAGCGCTTGGTTGCATGGTCGCTTGCTCACTTCGCGGCGACTTCCGCGAATGGCTTTACTCGACGGAGTCAGCGACGATCTCTGCACGATGGTCGCCGTGCCGACCATGTTGCGCCTCTGTGGTGACGGTGCGTCGTTGGCCGAAGGTTTGGAACTACGCTATTTAGCCAATCGCGACGCGGGCCTGCGTTTCGCGTTGGTCACCGATTTTGCTGACGCTGCACAGCAACATCTGCCGGAAGACGAGGCCGTACTGGAAGCGGCCCGCGTAGCGATTCGACGATTAAATCTGCGCTATGGTGACATCACCGCTGATGGTCGTCGCCGCCATCCATTTCTGCTGCTGCATCGACCACGACGTTTCAATGTTGCCGATCAGTGCTGGATGGGTTGGGAGCGCAAGCGTGGTAAACTTGAAGATCTGAATGCCTTGTTACTGCGCGGTGAACGCCAGCATTTTAGTGTCATCGATTGCGCACCGGAAGCATTGGTCGGCGTGCGCTACGTTCTGGTGCTCGACACCGACACCTTGCTGCCGCCAGGTTCTGCGCGGCGACTGGTCGCGACGTTGGCGCATCCGCTCCAGCAACCGCACCATGATGTCGACGGACGAGTGATCGCAGGTCATGCGCTCTTACAGCCCCGAGTAAGCATCAGCACCACCAGCGCTGCGCGTTCGCAGTTCGCCCGCCTGAGTGCACCAGAGCCGGGACTTGATGCCTACAGCGGAGTGGCGGCAGATCTGTGGCAAGACCTTCGCGGTCAAGGTTCGTTCGTTGGTAAAGGCATTTATGACCTTGCTGCTTTCGATCGCGCTTTGCGCGGACGTTTTCCGGACAATACCATTTTAAGTCACGACTTAATTGAAGGTTGTTACGCCCGTTCGGCCTTGGTCAGCGACGTATCGTTGGTCGAAGATCAACCGGCGCGACTGCTGGCAGATCGCTCACGTCGCCAGCGTTGGATGCGCGGCGATTGGCAAATTGCCGCGTGGCTATTGCCATGGGTACGTGACGGTCGCGGAAACTGGATCGTCAATCGTTTGGATCATCTCGCGCGCACCCGCATTGCTGACAACTTACGCCGCGCGCTGGTGCCACCTGCCACTTTGGCCGTAGTGCTGTTGGATGTGCTTGCTGGCAGCGGTGGAATCGCGCTGCTGGCGCTATTCGTCGGGTGGTTGGCGACGCCCATCATTGCTGGCGCCCCAGCGGCATTACGACGACCATTGCTGGTGCGCTGGCGAGCGCATTTGGCAACGGTCGTGCGCAGTTTTATTCGCGAATTGTCGCTCATCGCACTGCCGGTAATTTTACTGCCGTCAGAGGCGGCATTGTCGCTGGACGCCATGACCAAAGCGTTGTGGCGAAAGCTGATCAGTGGTCGTCATTGTTTGGAGTGGCTGACCTCCAACGAAGCTGAACTTCAAGCACGCGCTGATCTCTTGGGTATTTACCGGGTGTTATGGACGGGTCCGCTATTTGCCGTGGTGCTGGTGGTCAGCGCCGGTGTGACGCCCGTAGCCGTGATATTGGGTGGCCTGTGGTTACTGGGACCGGCAGTGGCGTGGTGGCTCAGTCGTCCACGCAACCTTGCAGCTCCCGCTTTGAATATCGCAGATCGCATATTGGTCAGGCTTACTGCGCGCGTTACTTGGCGATGGTTCGAAACGTTTATTGGTCCACACAGCAATTGGTTGCCGCCAGACAATGTCCAAGAAGAACCGGTGGCGCTCACCGCGCCACGTACCTCACCAACCAATCTGGGCATGGCGCTGTTGGCAGATTTAGCGGCCCATGATTTGGGCTATCTGCCATTGCCCGCGCTGCTGGATCGTGGTGAAGCGATGGTGTCAGCGATGGAGCGGCTGGAACGTCACCGAGGGCACTTCTGTAATTGGTATGATATCCGTACGCTGGAACCTCTACCGCCACGCTACCTCAGCACGGTCGACAGCGGCAACTTGGCCGGAGCACTTTTAGTGTTAGCGCAAGGCTTGATCGCCCTGGAACACCATCAAGTGACCGTGGCTACCATTCAAAACGGCTTGCTTGATAGCATGTATCTGTTGGAAAAAGCCTGCCAGAACGTGCCGCAGGCGCGCGGAATCGTTGGCGAGTTACATCGGCGGGTGAAGGGCTTGCCGGCTAGCCGCTTGGCTATCGCTGAACAACTTGATGCGATTGCGGTTTGGGCGAGCACCCAACAAGAACCCCTGCACGGCGCTGGTGAAGAAGTGGGCTGGTGGCTGGCCACGGTCATCCGTCAAGCGCGTGGTCACGCCGCCTTTTTACGCGACTGCCTGGATGGCGATGAAGCAAACTTGCATGCCACCGCGATGCGACCATCTGGCAGCGCAGAAACTGCGGCTTCGGCGGCTCTAGCGTCAACAGCAGCACGCGCGCTGATCGAACGCTCGCACGTATTGGCCGCCCGTGCCACGGCGTTGGTCGAAGTCATGGATTTTTCATTTCTCTATAATGTCCGACGAAAACTTCTCGCCATCGGCTTCCAGGTCGATGACGCGCGCTTGGATCGTAACTGCTACGACCTGCTGGCATCTGAGGCACGTTTAACCAGCTATATCGCGGTCGCCCGTGGCCAAGTGCCCTTGGAACATTGGTTCGCCCTTGGTCGTCAATTGACTGATGCCGGCGGCGCACCCGCGTTGGTATCATGGTCGGGATCAATGTTTGAATACCTGATGCCTGATTTGCTGATGCCGGAATTTCCGGGGTCGCTCTTGGCCATAAGTCAGCAAGCCATGTTGGCGCGTCAGATCGCTTATGGAGCGGAACTTGGGGTGCCATGGGGTATTTCCGAATCCGGTTACCATCTCACCGATGCCAGCGGGCAATGGCAGTATCGCGGCTTTGGGGTGCCGAATCTTGGCCTTAAACCAGGGCTAGCCGATGATCTGGTGGTGGCGCCCTATGCCACCGCCTTGGGCTTGTTGATCGATGCGCCTGCGGCAGCGGCCAATCTTCGCCGTCTGCAAAATATCGGCATGTTAGGTGCCTACGGTTTTTACGAAGCGGTGGATTACACGACGGCGCGTTTACCACCCGGTGCCAATCATGCCGTCATCCGTTCATGGATGGTGCATCACCAAGGCATGACGTTGTTAGCCTGCGTGCACGTTTTGGCAGATGGTCCCATGCGGCGGCGATTCAGCGCGGATCCACATCTGCGTTGCCTGGAATTATTGCTACAAGAACGTGCGCCGTTGGTGGCGCCGCTGGATCCCGACAGCGATCCGGTGCGCACACCACCGATTGCGCGCGAAGAGCCCGCTGGCCTGCGGATAATCACCGATCCCGACGCCGCCCAGGTGGAATCGACGTTATTGTCCAACGGGCGCTATCACGTGTTGATTACTGCTGCGGGCGGCGGCGTCAGTCGTGGCAACGGTCATCAGCTCAATCGTTGGCACGATGATGTGTTGTCCGAGAGCGATGGCTTATTTTGTTACCTGCACGATGTCGAACGTGGACATCGCTGGTCGACCACGCATCAGCCAACCCTGCAACCCAGTCGTGCGTATGAAGCAGTCTTTTCTGATGCGAAAGCTGAATTTCGTCGCCGTGACCATGACCTTGAATGCACCAGCGAAATTTCTATTCCAGCAGAAGACGATGTTGAATTACGTCGCATCACCTTGGTTAACCGTTCAGCCGTGCCACGGGTGATCGAACTGACCACGTGTGGAGAAATGGTGATGGGGTCGGGTGACGCGGACCTTGCCCATCAAGCATTCGCTTCTTTGGGTGTGACCACCAATTTTATCGCAGCAGAGGAAACTCTGCTCATCCGCCGTCGTCCACGTCGTAGTGACGAACGTCTTCCGGTTGCGCTTCATGTGATGACCGTGCATGGAGCAGAGCACAGCACCGCAAGCGTTGAAACCGACCGTGGTCGCTTCATCGGCCGTGGCCGAACGCTGCGCTCGCCCGCAGCATTAGATCACGCAGGGCCGCTGTCTGGCACTACTGGTACGGTGTTGGATGCCATCGCTGCGATGCGACGGCGGATATTACTGATGCCGGATATGCCGGTGGTGATCGACGTGGTCTGGGGCATCGCTGCGAATGAAGAAGCAGCCTTGGTGTTGGCGCGACGTTATCGCGATCGTGCGATGACCGAACGCGTCGCCGGATTAGCCTGGAATCATGCGCGTTTGTTGTTGCATCAGCTTGGTGTCGACGCTGACCTTGCGCAGGCGGCGTCTCGATTAAGTGCCATGTTGGTCGGCCATTCCGCCACGCGGCGCGCTCCAGCCGGGGTGGTGGCTTTAAGTCGTCGCCCGCGTTCATCGCTGTGGGCATATGGAATTTCAGGAGATTTACCGATCATATTGGTGCGCATTACCGGTGATGATGATTTACCATTTACGCGCGACTGCCTGGGTGCTCATGCGTGGTGGCATGCCAAGGGACTGATGGTCGACATGATCCTGTGGAATGAGGACGCTTCAGGCTATCGCCAGGATCTTCACGATCGTTTGACGGGACTTATTGCGAGTGGCCCGACCGCAGGCCGCGCTGCACGCCCAGGCGGAGTGTTTCTGTGTCGCGCAGATCACGTGCCGGATGATGATCGATTGCTGATGATGGCGACGGCACGCATGGTCCTGAGCGCTCGCGATGGAACGCTGCCAGATCAGGCGCTGCGACGGATACGCCTGCCGCGTACGGTCGAACTGTTGATGCCACCGCGTTCACCACGCAGTCGCTCGATGGCGCCCGCGCCATTGCCAGGACGTTTAGAACTTGCCAATGGCCTTGGCGGTTTTCTGGGTGATGGCGACTATTTGGTGGTCCTTGATCCCAGTGCCACAACGCCTGCGCCATGGGTAAATGTATTGGCGAATCCGCGTTTTGGTGCCTTGGTGTCAAGTTCCGGCACGTCGTGTACCTGGGCGGAAAACTGCCATGAATTCCGCCTGACTCCGTGGCCAACCGACGCCGTCAGCGAAACCAGTGGCGAAGGATTGTATCTACGTGATGAAGAAGACGGCGGGTTCTGGTCACCCAGCCCGTGGCCAGCGCCAGCGCCAACACGCTATGTCGTGCGTCACGGTACCGGCACCACCTCGTTCACGTGCCATCACGATGATCTGGTTAGTGAACTCATCACCTTTGTCGCAGCACAAGATCCCGTGCGCATTTGGCGCTGGCGGATTTCGAACCGCAGCGAACGCGTACGTCGACTCAGCCTGACCTGGGTAGGCGAAGCGGTGCTGGGTGAACAGCGTCGACGCGAATCGCCGTATCTGATCAGCAGTGTCGATGCGCGCACCGGGGCGCTGACCATGAGCAATCCGCAACATGCGGAAATGGGTGAGCGCGTCGTGGCGCTCGATTGCAATGTGCGCGGCCGCACCGTCAGCGGCGACCGTGCATCGGTCATCGGCCGTAATCGTGCTTGGGATCGTCCCGAAGCGTTACTACGTGCACATCTTGATGGTCGCACTGGCGCTTGCCTGGATCCATGTCTGGCCATGCAAACCACACTTGAACTGGCGCCAGGCCAGGAACGTGAAGTGGTCTTTGTGCTGGCGTGCGGTGAAGACGCCGCCAATGCGATCGCGCTTACCAGTCGTTGGCGCGATCCGGTTGCTACGGCTGCCGGTTTAGCAGAAGTACGAGCGCGCTGGAGCGTCTTGCTCGGCGCGGTTCAGGTGACCACGCCAGAACGCTCGATCAATCTGTTGGTCAACCGCTGGCTGCCGTATCAAACCATTGCCTGCCGCATGTGGGCACGCGGTGGCTTTTATCAATCGGGCGGAGCCTTCGGTTTCCGCGATCAATTGCAGGACGCCATGGCTTTGGTGCATTGCGATCCAGCGGCGTTACGTGCGCAATTATTGTTGGCGGCTGCACGTCAATTCATCGAAGGCGACGTGCAACATTGGTGGCATCCACCATCAGGCCGAGGCGTGCGAACGCACTGTAGCGATGACCTGTTGTGGTTACCGCTAGCCATCGTGCGTTATGTCGAGACCACCGATGACCGTGCGGTGCTGAATGAACAAGTACCATTTCTTACCGGACGTGCCCCGCGCCAGGGTGAAGGCGATATTTACGAATCACCTATCGCCACCAGTGAACGGGCCTCACTCTATGAACATGGCCTGCGAGCGATAACGCATGCACAAAAACTCGGTGTACACGGGCTTCCGTTGATTGGCACTGGCGATTGGAACGATGGTTTTGACCGCCTTGGTCACCATGGTCGCGGCGAAAGCGTATGGCTGGGATTCTTTCTTCATCACGTGATTGCTTCCTATGTACCAATTATCCGTGCTCATGATCAAGAGCTGATCGCCCAGCAACTGGAAACCTGGAACACCGCGCTGATGCGCTCAGCCGACGATGCGTGGGACGGCGCATGGTACCGTCGCGCTTACGATGACCACGGCAACGCTGTCGGTTCAAATACCAACAGCGCCTGTCGCATTGATTCGCTGGCACAAAGTTGGGCGGTAATCGCCGGGGTGCCCGATCAAGGGCGCTCGCGCATGGCCATGGAGTCGGTCGATCGCGAACTGGTCGATCGCCAAGCTGGCGTCGTGCGCTTATTTCATCCGCCTTTTTCAGAAACAGACGGCGACCCTGGCTATGTTCGCGGCTATCCCGAAGGCGTGCGCGAAAACGGCGGGCAATATACGCACGCCGCCGTGTGGGTGGCTCTCGCATTTGCTCGTCAAGGAGACGCCGACCGCGCCTGGGACATCGTGCGCATGATCGACCCAATCCGCCGTGGTGCTGAGCCCAAACACATGGAACAGCGTCGCACAGAACCCTACGTCTTATGCGGTGATGTGTATTCTGCTGCCCCGTGGACCGGACGCGGCGGGTGGAGCTGGTACACCGGCTCGGCAGGATGGCTGTATCGCTTGTTGGTCGAAGAATTACTCGGCGTGCGTTTGGATCGCGGCGCATTGGTGATTGAACCACGCCTACCAACCACCTGGCCAGGAGTCGAGATCACCTACCGGCATCACGGCCAGTCATGGGCCATCTTTATTTCCCGTGGTGAACGCCGAACGATGGTCAACGGACAAGAAAACGTTGATCACCGCATTCCATTAACCATCACCGGCGCGCCGCAGCGGGTGGAAGTGTGGCGGTAGCTCGAACACCAACGCGAACAAGATAACCCTAGAAAAACCAGTAGAGAACCATTTTACCGCTAAGCCGCCAAGAGCGCAGTACCCCGTTGGGGCACTTAGGACTTAAGCAAAATTAAACTTCACTCATTTGGTGAAGTCATTGATCATCTAGATTATGACTCAGACCTTTGTTTTTCTTGGCGTCTTTGCGCCTTCGCGGTGGAAGTTTTCATTTCTACTGCGGTTTTTAGGATAACGCCACGCAGCTGAGGACCATCACCGGCAGTCCGACACGAAGCAAGTCACGTGGACGCGCGCCTGCACCGTGTCGTGATGACGGCTGAAGCGAATTCACCCTAAAAATCGCAGTTGGAATAAAACTTCCACCGCTAAGGGAACAAACTCAGAGTGAACCGTATATATGCCAATGAGCAAATGAATGATGACTGCTAGGACTTACTGCTGCACGTGCGAGGTGTGTGCCCACTCGGCGATATAAACCGTCGTACTGCGACGCAGTGCGGGCTGCGTTACGCAGTGCGCGCAGTGTGAGAAAAGCGTAATCAGCATGGTGATCGCGCGCTCCTACGGGGTGATGCCGTCGCACTGCCACTTTGCGGTGGAAGTTTTATTCCAAGTGCGTTTTTTTAGGATCAACGATCCGTGGGCTCTGCTTGCAGGTGACCGCCACGGACGGTCGCACCAATCACGAGGGCTGCAGCGATGAGCACCAAGTTTTTGATGATGTATTGGCCTTCAAGTGTGGGGACGAATGGCGCCGACGCGAAGCACTCGTCGGGAAAGAATGCGAGCGGAGTAAACGTGCCAGCCATTTGCAGTCCGAGGAGCAGCAGCGTGGCGCGCATCCATATGCCGATCACCAGACCGAGGCCGATGAGACATTCCCAGCCACCTAATCCCAAGGGAATCCAGGCTGGCGGTACTAGGCCGCCGCTCAGCAGGCTGATAGTGCGCGTTGCCAAGCCCTCCGCCGGGCTCAAGCCAGGAAAAAACTTAAGCGCACCGAACCACAAGAAGACAATGCCGAGGCTCACGCGCAGGAGCAGCACGCCATTGGCGGCCAGCCACCGGGTGATTCGTTCATCCGCGGAATTTAGGCGATGGGGCAACGCAGGCATTGAAACCTCAGACAATAAAGGTGACACTCAGTTTTTATGAATTTATAAAGTGATCATCTTGCGGTCGGTGGTTTTAAGTGGTGGAGCGAATCATCGTGAGAGACATTTTAAACTTCGTCATTGCTTTGAGCGCGTGCGGTTGATGGGCCGGCAAGAGCATCAACTCGCCGCTACACACACGATGCGGGTTGCCCGCGACCCTGATTTCAACGTCACCTTCGAGCACGTGCACCAGTGCATCGAACGGGGCCGTGTGCTCGCTTAGACCCTGACCTTCGTCGAAGGCGAAAATGGTCACGCTGCCGGTGGGCCTTTTTATGATTTCGCGGCTGACGACCGCACCGGGTTGGTAGTGAACGAGTTCGAGGATTTTGGTGACTTCCGAAACGGGAAGTGCGTTGGGGCTTGATGGGGATGCTGATTTCATGGTGAGTCCTTAATACCACTCCACACCGAGCACGTGCTGCCCTGGCGCAGCTATGGCGCAGCTATGGCGCAGCTATGTTGCAACTCAGGCGCAACAGCAACGGAGCCGAGGATGGTGAATATGGGCAAGAGCGTGAGTGATGATGAAATGCGGGGCAGAGTTTTTTCGAGCAAGCGTTCTTATCTTTCCTAGCTTCCCCAGCTTCCCGCATGCCAATGGATGACAGTGCGAGTGAAATTGAAAATCCATCACCGCGAAGTGGTACCGACCGAATCACCAAAAATTCTG